>CAVBMG010000105.1:0-10693 GCA_963596435.1 Agathobacter sp. | reverse complement strand
AAATATCATTAAGGAAAACAACAAGCGGAGTTGCCAACGATTACTTGACACAAACCATTCATCATGAAAAGTTGCATATTTATACGGAATATAGTATAAATGATATAACGCACATAACGTATATTGGATTAACAAAAGAAACACTGAAAGGTATGATTATTAATATGCAAATAAGGGAATTATTAAATCAGGAAAAGGCTACCTTATCATTTGAGGTTTTTCCACCTAAGAAAGATACAGATTTTGCAAATGTAGAGAAAGCTGCATCAGGCATTGCAGCACTGCATCCCAGTTATATGAGTGTTACATATGGTGCCGGCGGCAGTACGAAAGGTCACACAATTCAGTTAGCTCAGGCGATTCAGGAGCAGTATCAGGTTCCCACCATTGCCCACTTGACTTGTGTATGTGCTGACAGAAACAGCATTAAAGCCGCATTGGATGAGATGAGAAACGCCGGAATTGAAAATATCCTGGCTTTAAGAGGAGATATCCCCAAAAATTATGAAGGGCAGGTATTTACAGACTTTGCCCATGCTTCTGAATTAGTAGAACTGATTAAAGAATATGGTGATTTCTGTGTAGGCGGTGCATGCTATCCGGAGGTGCATCCTGATTCCTCCAGTAGAAAAGAAGATATCCTTGGATTAAAACGCAAAGTAGAAGCAGGGTGTGAGTATCTGACGACTCAGATGTTCTTCGACAACAATATTTTCTTTAATTTCATGTACAGAGTGAGAGAGGCAGGCATCACAGTTCCCATTATTCCGGGAATTATGCCTATCACAAAGAAAGTCCAGGTCAAAAATGCAGTAAAACTGTCCGGTTGTAATGTTCCTGAGCGTTTCAAGAACATCGTAGACAGATTTGGTGATTCAGAAGAAGCCATGAAACAGGCGGGTATTGCCTATGCCACCGATCAGATCATTGACCTGATGGCAAATGGCGTCAGACATATTCATGTATATTCCATGAATAAACCGGAGATAGCAGCCGGAATCCAGAAGAATCTTTCTGAGATATTAAAAGCATAAATGCAAAAATGCCACAGGTTTCTGAATTTCAGATCAACCTGTGGCATTTCTTTCTTATTTATTCACAAATTTCTTAATTGCTTCGAAGCTTTCTTTACTGATTACATGCTCAATCTTACATGCATCCTCTGTTGCCGTCTCACTGGGAACACCCAGAGATACAAGCCAGTTCGAGAGAAATTCATGTCTCTCATAGATCATTTCAGCAATTTCTTTACCTGAATCGGTTAAATAAATAAATCCTGCGTCCGTAACGGTGATATGATTTTTCTCGCGGAGATTCTTCATGGCAATGCTGACACTGGATTTCTTGAATCCAAGTTCATTCGCAATGTCTACCGAGCGGACAACGGGAAGCTTCTTGCTAAGCATAAGTATCGTTTCCAAATAATTTTCTGCAGATTCGTTTACGTTCATATATCTCTCTCCTATTGTCCCAGCTTTTACATCAATATATTGATATTAATGATAAGTATAACACATTTTCCTATTATTTTCAACGTATTGCACAATCTAAAAAATTTGTTAAAAAAACACGAAATAGTCCTTGACATCTAATAAACGTTAGCATATACTAACTAGCGTAAGAAATGAGAAACTTTTTCAATAACAGGAAAGTGAGGTTGATCTATGATGCCGTTATCAATGGCTAAAGAAGGCGAACCCGTTGAAATCAAAAAAGTAGGCGGTAAGGAAGAAACCAGGAAATTTCTGGAGAATCTGGGCTTTGTCGTAGGCAGTATAGTCACAGTGATCACCGAAATGAATGGTAATATGATAGTGAATGTGAAGGAATCTCGTGTTGCTATCGGTAAGGACATGGCGAATAAGATCATGGTATAGTATATTATGAAAAGCCATATAAATGTATTGATGTTACATTTGTCCGGTGATTCATACATATAGAATTTTTTGCAAGAAAGAAGGAGACGGAGTAATTATGAGAACACTGAAAGAAGTTCCGTGCGGTCAGACCGTAAAGGTAACCAAGCTTACCGGTGAAGGTCCTGTAAAGAGACGTATCATGGACATGGGAATCACTAAGGGTGTTGAAATCTTTGTAAGAAAAGTTGCCCCTTTGGGAGATCCTATTGAGGTTACAGTGAGAGGATATGAATTATCCCTTAGAAAAGCTGATGCTGAAATGATCGAAGTAGAGTAAATTTTTTTTGACCATGTGTTAGCTTTTACTAACAAAAATAAGCATTATCAATCAATAAGTAGAATGAACAAACAAAGCCGAAAGGCAGGAGGAGCATGAAAATGTCTATTAAGATTGCATTAGCAGGTAATCCTAACTGCGGTAAGACAACATTATTTAATGCCCTGACAGGTTCAAACCAATTTGTAGGTAACTGGCCAGGCGTAACTGTTGAAAAGAAAGAGGGTAAATTAAAAGGTAATAAGGATGTTACCATCATGGATTTACCTGGTATCTATTCTTTATCTCCTTATACTCTGGAGGAAGTAGTTGCAAGAAACTACCTCATCACAGAAAGACCGGACGCAATTCTGAATATTGTAGATGGTACTAATATTGAAAGAAACCTTTACCTTTCTACACAGCTCATGGAGCTTGGTATCCCTGTTGTTATGGCAGTTAACATGATGGATATCGTAGAAAAGAATGGTGATAAGATCTATATTGATAAATTAAGCAAAAAACTCGGATGCGAAGTTGTTGAGATTTCCGCTTTAAAGGGCACAGGTATCAAGGAAGCTGCTAACAAGGCTGTCGCTGCAGCTGCTAAGAAGACTTCCACACCTGTACATGAATTCTCACAGGCTGCAGAAGCTGCAATTGCATCTGTATCTGCCAAGCTTGGTTCTGATATCGCAGAAGATCAGAAGAGATTCTTCGCTGTAAAGCTTCTTGAAAAAGATGACAAGATTGCAAACCAGATGAAGAGCGTTCCTGATGTAAGCGCTGATATCAAGGCTCTGGAAGATGCGTTTGATGATGACACAGAAAGTATCATTACAAATGAAAGATATACATATATTTCTTCTATCATTGATGACTGTTATAAGAAGAATTCCAAGAATAAACTGACTGTATCTGATAAGATCGACCGTGTTGTAACCAACAGATGGGCAGCACTTCCTATCTTTGCAGTTGTTATGTTTTTGGTGTATTATGTATCTGTAACTACAGTTGGTTCTATTTTAACTGACTGGACTAACGATACACTCTTTGGTGAATGGATCATTCCAGGTGCTCAGAGCTTCTTTGAGAACATCGGCTGCGCTGACTGGTTAACAGGCTTAATCGTTGACGGTGTTATCTCCGGTGTTGGTGCTGTACTTGGTTTCGTACCTCAGATGCTTGTATTATTCCTGTTCCTCGCTTTCTTAGAGGCATGTGGATATATGGCACGTGTTGCATTCATCATGGACAGAATCTTCCGTAAATTCGGTCTGTCAGGTAAATCCTTCATCCCTATGTTAATCGGTAGCGGATGTGGTGTTCCTGGTGTTATGGCTTCCCGTACAATCGAGAATGACCGTGACCGTAAGATGACTATCATGACAACAACATTTATCCCTTGTGGTGCAAAGCTTCCTATCATTGCTTTGATCGCAGGTGCATTCTTTGATAATGCCGGCTGGGTTGCATGGAGTGCTTACTTCGTAGGTGTTGCAGCAATTATCTGTTCCGGTATCATCCTGAAAAAGACAAAGATGTTCGCTGGTGAGCCTGCTCCTTTCGTTATGGAGTTACCTGCTTATCACTGGCCTACAGTTGGCAACGTTCTTCGTAGTATGTGGGAGCGTGGCTGGTCCTTCATCAAGAAGGCTGGTACTATCATCCTTCTCTCAACAATTATTCTGTGGTTCTTAATGAGCTTCGGATGGGCAGACGGCAGCTTCGGTATGCTGGAAGCAGAGCAGCTTGATCAGAGTATCCTCTCCAAGATTGGTTCCGCTATTGCCTGGATCTTCATTCCTCTTGGATGGACACAGGGCGGCGAAGGCTGGAAGATGGCAGTATCTGCTGTATCTGGTCTGATTGCAAAGGAAAACGTAGTAGCAACATTTGGTCTTCTCTTCGGCTTCAGCGAAGTTGCAGAAGATGGTGCCGAGATCTGGGGCAACCTGGCTGCAGTTATGACTCCTGTAGCAGCATACGGATATCTGGTATTTAACCTTCTGTGTGCTCCATGTTTCGCTGCAATGGGCGCTATTAAGAGAGAGATGAACAACGCTAAGTGGTTCTGGTTCGCAATCGGTTATCAGTGTGGTCTTGCATATGTTGTTGCACTTTGCATCTACCAGATCGGTACATTAATTACAACTGGTACTTTTGGTATTGGAACACTCGTTGCGTTTATATGCATTGCTGGTATTCTTTACCTGCTGTTCAGACCTTATAAGGAAAGTGAAACTCTCAATGTTAAGGTTACAGCATAATCAGTAACTATATAGTTCGTATTAAGAAAGGCAAGGTTTTCATATGGGAACATTAATCACAGGTGTAGTATTGGTTGCAGTCATAGGACTTGCGATCCGCAGTATGATTCGTGACAAAAAGAATGGTAAATCCTTACAGTGTGGCGGCGACTGCAAGCACTGTGGAGGACATTGCCAATAATAGGAACTCACGTCTTTTATTGTTAACAAGGAGGACTCCGGTGACTGGCAAGAGACAAGATGATGGAAGCTATCACAGAACGCAGATGCAGAAAGAACTTGTAATTCAAAAGCTCCGTGAAAAAGGCTGCAGAATTACCAAACAGCGTCTTATGCTTTTAGATATTATTCTGGAAGAAGATTGCTCCTGTTGTAAGGAAATCTATTATCGGGCTGTGAAAAAAGACGCTAGAATCGGGACAGCAACTGTATACAGGATGGTGAATACTCTGGAAGAGATTGGAGCCATCAGTCGAAAGAATATGTATAAAGTTACTTGCGGTGATGACTGTCAGCTTGACGATATGTGCGTTGTGGAATTCGAAGATGGAACCTCCTGTCACCTGTCCGCTCAGAAGTGGAACAGGGTCATGAAAGCAGGATTGGAAATCTGCGGATATCTCAATAATCAGAAGATAGCAGCCGTATCCATCAGACAATAAAGAAGTATAAATAAAAGGCAATAGCTTATTGAGAAAAACATCTCATTAAAGCTATTGCTTTTTTTATACATATTAGATATCATAAACTCATGTTAGTTATATCTAACTCTTTTTACATAATCAGATATTATATAGGGTTGTGCAGATAAGCACATAGATAAGGAGGCATACATGAGTATGGTCATTATAGGCGGACATGACAGAATGGTCCGTCAATATAAACAAATATGCAAGGAACATCAATGTAAAGTCAAGGTATTCACGCAGATGAGTGCAAATATGCGTGAACAGATAGGCTCCCCTGATGTCATCGTTCTTTTCACAAATACGGTCTCTCACAAAATGGTACGTGTGGCCGTATCCGAAGCAGGCGATGCCAATATCATTCGATGTCACACCAGTAGCAGCAATGCACTGCAGGAGATCTTCGAAAATATTGAAAGAGCAAAAGAAGCATAATCATCAGAGAAACGGCAACGGATATGTTGTCGTTTTTTAATTATTTTTAAGTTAAATATGCATATTTTTTATTATATTATATGATTAAAATTAGCTACTATGATAATTATATCAAAAGAACAAATATGCTACAATAATATACAGTTTTGCAACTACGATATCATTGCAAAAGTGGAGGACATAAGAATGAAAAAGAAATTAGTAGCAGCATTATTAATCAGTACAATGGCATTCACATCCATATCCGGCTGTGGAAGCAACAATGAAAATACTGCAGCAACAACCCAGGTTGAAGAAGCTGCATCATCTGAGACTACACAGGATACATCATCCGAAGAGGCAGAAACGGAAGCCGAAACAACTACAGAAGAACAGAAAGGTGCAGAATATGCAACAGACAAAGACTTTACATTAAATACTGTTGATGAAGATGGCAATCCCTGTGATGTACAGACCAGCCTTGATTATACAATTACAGACGACGGCAATACGAAAACCTACGTTATTGATCTGACTTATACACAGGAAGATCCCAGACCATTTCTCGTAAAGATTACGGCTTTTGATACAGCCAAACTTAACATTGTCAAGAAATTTGATGATGCCATAGGTGAGACCACAGAAGGAACCATTAAAATTGACGACACTTCCTATCAATATACAGCAGTTGTAGATCAGGAAACTGATGAAAATGGCGTGGTAACCAGCCAGACTCTTACTCTGACTGTGGATGAAGGCTACGATAACCTTGGTCTGTGGATTGTTGCT
Organism: Agathobacter sp.; assembly: GCA_963596435.1. GTDB lineage: Bacteria > Bacillota > Clostridia > Lachnospirales > Lachnospiraceae > COE1. Next base: position 4,359 of record CAVBMG010000105.1, on the reverse strand, counting down.
TATCAGGATAAGACACATTTAGGTGATGAAAAAAGATATGAAATCAAATAATTATTAAACACTTTTAAAAATCTGTCTGTATGAATTGCTTTACATAAGCGCTACAATAGTACTGCAAAAGCAAAGATACAGAAAGGACATGATTTTATGAAGAAAGACAAGGGTTCTCTTGCTTTCTGGCTGACTGTCTGTGTATTGATAGCCTGCGTCGCAATGGCAAAGGACAGCAACAATACATCACAGGCCAAGAACAGTACCGATGTTGTATATCCCGACTACTATTATGCTAAGACTTCTGATGATTCAGATACAACTGGCGACGAGAACACACATCATACCGATCAGGTACAACCGGATGATAAACAGGAAGATACCGTTCATATTGACGAGACTATAGTTCCATTGGCAGATACAATGGATGAGGATACTTCTGCATCCAGGCCTCAGGCAAGCACTAAGAATGCCGTACAGAATACAGCAGCTTCACTAAGCTCTGCAGTATCACCGGCTTCTACTTCTATATTGGAAAGAAAAAGCCAGATTCTATCCGATATGGCTCAAAGTTCTGTACTTGCCAATTCTACACAGGCCTTGGCAAACGCCGTAATCACTGCTAAAACAGTGAAATATCAGACACTCGCCACAAGCGCTGCCGTAGGAGCCGCAACATTACATAACCAGCGGCGCGAAGCTGTCCTGGATCTGATCGAGACAAAGCAGAAATCACATACAGAGACAGCTAACCGGGTCATTACACAAACCGGTGAGACTACGAAAAAGGCATTTGATACTGCATTAACCATCCATAATGACATCAATCAGAATGTCGGCCAGATTCATGATGACATCAAGCAAAATGCAGATAAAATCGAAAGTGATGTCAAAGACACTATAGATAAAATTCATCAGAAACATGATGAAATCAAGGATATTCTGGATAAGCTTGGTTCATTACCTGATTTTCCGAGAATATCATAATACATATAACATCATGTAATCCCATACAGAGAAGCGATACCTGGTTTAATAACAAGTATCGCTTATTTTTTGAAATTCAGTCACTTTATTCGTTGTAAAAAGTGTGGTTATTTCCTAATATTCGTTGCATTTTTTGTGTTTATACATTATACTATATAGGTATTATAATGGTGGAGGTGTGTGTATGTATCGAATTGCTATTGAAAAGCTATTAAAATGGAAGCAAGGCAAACGCCGCAAACCCTTAATTATTGAAGGAGCTCGTCAGGTTGGTAAGACTTGGTTGATGAAAGAGTTTGGCCGGCAGGCGTATGCGGATACCATATATATCAATTTTGACTCCAATTCCAGAATGGCAGAGTTATTTGCTTCTGATCTGGATACGGATCGTTTGATTATGGGCTTGGAACTATATGTTGGACATAAAATCGATCCCGACAATTCTTTGCTGATTTTTGATGAAGTGCAGGAAGTTCCAAGAGCCTTGGCATCTCTTAAATATTTCTATGAAAATGCTCCGCAATATCACATTGTATGCGCCGGTTCTTTGCTTGGTATAGCTTTGCATCAAGGCACATCTTTTCCTGTTGGCAAGGTGGATTTCTTAAAGCTGTATCCCCTTTCTTTCAAGGAATTTCTGATGGCAACCGATAAAGAACAATTTGCCGAACTGCTTGATAAACGAGACTTCCAGATGATTACGAGTTTCAAGCAAATATATATTGATGCTCTAAAGCACTATTACTTTGTTGGTGGTATGCCTGAAGCTGTAGAAAGTTTCGCAGAAAATAAAGACTTTAACGAAGTTCGTGAAATTCAAAGGCGAATCCTTACAGCCTACGAACAGGATTTCTCTAAACACGCTCCCAACGAAATCGTTCCAAGATTGCGCATGTTGTGGAACAGCATCCCTTCTCAGTTGGCAAAAGAAAACAAAAAGTTTATTTACGGTCTTGTCCGTGAAGGTGCCCGTGCGAAGGACTATGAAACCGCAATTATGTGGCTCAGCGACTGTGGTCTTGTTCATAAGGTCAGCCGTGTCAATGCAGCAGGCGTTCCCTTGCGGGCATATGAGGACTTAAAAGCATTTAAGCTGTTTATGTTAGACGTTGGACTCCTTGGTTGTATGGCTGGATTACATCAGCGTACCTTGCTTGACGGCAATGATCTTTTTGTTGAGTTCAAAGGCGCTCTTACCGAACAGTATGTCTGCCAGCAGCTAAAGACCATTCAGGATCTGGATGTTTATTACTATACCAACGACAGAGGTTCCTGCGAGATTGACTTTGTCGTTGATACAGGTGAACTGATCATTCCTGTAGAAGTAAAAGCAGAGGTAAATCTCAAAGCTAAGAGCCTGAAAACCTATCAAGAGAAATTCTCGCCTGAAGTTTCTATTCGCACATCTATGGCAGACTTCAAAAAAGAAGAATGGCTCGTTAATCTGCCGCTATATGCGATAGATCAGATTACTCAAATATAATAATAAACTACTATAAAAATAAGGGTTATACTAATTGCGTTAAGTTTTTCATTTTAGGGACGTGTTAGTATAACCTTTTATAGAACTATTCGTTAAAGTTGTGTTTGGCGAACATATGTTCTAGTGCGGATACCCTCATTCCCCTAAAATGAAAAATATGAATTTGTTTATCTCAAGAACATACTCCTTTTACAAATGAATATACTATGGTATAATAGACATATAACGGTATACCGTTATGCTGAGGTGATGATATGAATATACTTATTAATGATGTTATGGACCAGAAAAAAATCTCTATATATAAAATGGCAAAAGATACAGATATTCCGTATAGTACTTTAAGAGATGTTTTGTCTGGAAAAACAGATATAAAAAATGTAAGTTTTGAAATAGGAATGAAAATTGCAGAATATTTACAGCTTAATCCACAGGAATTATTAGAAGAAAAAAACAATGAAGTCATATATACGGATTGTTTCAAGAAAAAATATTTTGGAAAAATAATACAGAAAAAGAAAAAATATTTTGTGAAATTTAATGATTTGGAAAATTGTGAAAGAGTTGAATATGTTGGCAATGTAAGTGATAATGTCAAGCCATTTGTATATGATTTTGCCCTGTGGACCATGCAACGCTTTATTGATGCTGAGCTTTTGGAAAAATGGGAGGAATTTGTATGATATTTTCTTTAATGAAAAAGGATTATCCTATCATAGGCTTGAATATAAATGAAGAAGGAAAAATACAAAATATCAGTAAAAATACAAAATATGGAGAATATCTGCCCTTGGCATATCGAAATGATACTAAGGGATTGCAAAAATGGTGGAATGAACGTAGTACACCATCAACACAAGGATTTATAGAAAAAATATTAAAAGAACAAGGATTATCCTGTACATCAGAATATCTTATGAATAATTTGGGATTAAGTCTAACAGATCATTACTGGATAAAGCCTGTTGATTCAAATTTGACTTGGAAATCGGTTAATCTATTTGAAAACGATTTCAAAAATGAAATATTATTTCAACATACGGAAACACCAAATAAAACTCTGTCATACTCCCCTAATAGTTCGCTGCAGGGAAATTTGGAAAAAAGCTGGAATATATTAAATGGGGAAAGAGTTTTAATTAAAGGCAATCATGATGAACGATCTATAGAAGCTATTAATGAGGTAATTGCTTCTAAATTACACCAAATGCAAAAGTATGAAAACTATACTGAATATGAATTGTTGAAAGTTCATGATAAAGAATATACTTATGGATGCTACTCAAAATTATTTACCAGTAATGAATTAGAGCTTGTGTCTGCTCATGAACTTTTATCTTCAGAAAAGCAGCCAAATGATCTTTCATCCTATGAATTTCTGATTAAATTGGCAGTTTCACATGGAATGCGAGAGGAAACGGTTCGTTCTCAATTAGAATATCAGATTATGACAGATTTCATATTAACAAATACGGACCGACACATGAATAATATCGCTTTTCTTATGGATGAGAATAATGATCTGATTTCAATGGCACCAATATTTGATACGGGGAAAAGTCTTTTTGTTGATCAATACGATATTGGTGATACCAAAGGATTGTTATCAATTAAAATCAACAGTTTTAAAAAGAATGAAATAGATATGCTAAAATATATAGAAAACAAGGATATTGTAGATTTAACAAAAATACCTGATGCAAAATATATCCGAGAAATGTATGAGAAGGATGGAAAAATAGAAAAAAGATATATTGACCGTGTATGCGATGCCTATGAAAAGAAAGTAGATATATGCCGGGATTTCCAATTGGGTAAAGACTTAAATCAAGTCAAAATTGCTGGGAGCATCCCAAAGTTTGTGTAAACCTCCAAACTGATGTAAGATATAATTACTC
>CAVBMG010000104.1:0-10849 GCA_963596435.1 Agathobacter sp. | reverse complement strand
GTTCATATTCGTCCAATAATTCCGGATAATGTGTAGAAAAAATGAGAGTTCCTCCATTTTTGTTCAGCTTACTGTCCATGAAAAACCTCAACAATGTTGTTACAATTTCTTTATTAAAATGATTTTCTACCTCATCCACCACAATGTATCCACCACTCTGTAATACTTCCTGCGCCAGGGTAAAAGTAATCATTCCTTTTACTGTACCTGATGAAAGATAATTATTAAGTTCCACCGGATTATTAAGAAGAATTTCCTCTTTTTCCTTGAATTTCAAATGGATTAGTGTCTTGTTGTCATTTTCATCAAAATGTAATTTTTCAATTGTCGGATCTAAGAATGTAATTACTTCTGTAGGAATATCTTCCGAAAATGGAAGGACATTTTCATTTGTATATTTCAGAAGGTTTACAATACGCACATGCTCCTTTGTCTTTTTATTTCTGGCAATCATAATACTTACATCATCCGACAAAAAATCCTCCTGACTACTTCTGACCATTATCGGCTCTCTTCCTTCAAAAATGAGCATAGCCTTACGGGTAGTCACCTCATCTACATCTTTTATCCACAAAGATTCTGAGGTAATACTATATCTTATTCCTTCTGACTTACTATTTTGAGAAGTAATAATCGTTTGCAATTGACAAATTTCATTTGTCTTTCTGGAAAAGAAATATATATTTAATTTGACCTCTTTTGAATTTCCCAATATATCCCGAGTCTCAATATGGTTAATCGGCTCATTATTGATTATTTGTAAAGCAAGCAAAATAACCTTTAAGACAGATGTCTTTCCAGATGCATTGATACCAATAAATCCAGTTGCAGGATTCATATAAATATTTGAAAATAATGGATACAGAATATTCTTTTGCTCTTCAGCAACTCTCTGCTGTGCATAAAAAGATAAATCTAACTTTTCCTTGAATAATGGTAATCCTTCCGCTGTAATACGAAGAAGTTTCATAGCTACCTCCAAATTTATCAACAGGTTTTGTGTTTTTATTTTTCTTATATATGTAGTATATTACCCAATCAAAAATTTATCAACAAATTTTACGTTTTTATCTTAAATTTTATCTTTCTATCAATAAATTTTAATTTATAATCGTCTCCAACTTAAATTTTCCTGTGCCATGAGGTTCTGCAATATCCTGAGATTCATCCACATGTCGTTGTCAAATTCTTTTCACCAAATATTCCCTTGCAATCTCAAGCCCTTTCACTGGAACGCAGAACTTCTGGTTATGTGCCAGGCATTCTCTGTAAACATCCTCCAGATCAAACCACTCTACACATTCCAGTTCTTCCTCCTGAACAGTTATCTTATCAATATCTACCTCTCCCATATAGACATAAACAAAGGCAATCTCATTATCCTTAAATATTTTATTATGGAATTCCTTCTCATATTGTATACGAAACGTGTCTACGAATTGCAATTGTTCAGGCTTTGCAGATATGCCAAGCTCTTCCTTCAGTTCTCTCATTGTCGATTCCAGCGGTTCATCGCCAGCCTGTATATGTCCGGCTGATGAGGTATCATATCTGCCTGGGAAGGAGTCTTTCGTCAGCGCACGTTTCTGCAAAAGCACCTGCCACTTTCCCATAACCTCTCGTGCAATCCAAATATGTACAGTTCTGTGTCTCACACCATTTGTATGTGCCAGACTGCGTTCTATCGTTTGTCCAGTTGGATTTCCATTCTCATCAACAATATCAAATATCTCCATATAGAAACCTCCATCATCTCACGTATCATTTTCCCTTTATTATATATGGAATGCCAAAAACAATCTACTGCATTGGATAATTTCTTATTTTATTGCATAAATGCTTCAAAAATGATAGTCTAAATACATGTTTGTCATTAGTCTAAACTCACAAGTTAGTCCAGACTAATGATTGAACCGGTATTTGCGAAACACACTATCCCAGATACAGAATTGCGTTGTAAATTCGCACTTACCTAAATATTTTAAATACAGGAGGTGTCACTATGGGTGATACAGAAAATAAAATACCTTTAAGAAGCGAGGTAGCCGTTGAGAATACCTGGGCTTTGGAAGATCTCTATGCTACTGATGATGACTGGAAAGCAGACATGGAACGTCTCAAATCCATGATGCAGCAGGCTTGCGAATACCAGGGCAAATTAAGCCAGAGCAGTGCTCAGTTACTGGCTTTCCTGAAATTACAGGATGATATCAATGTCATTTTGACAGACTTTGCCAACTATTCTTTCCGCAAAGCTGATGAAGATACCAGAAATACCACATATCAGGGCTTTAAGAGCCAGACCAATTCTTTAATCGTTGCTCTCACTGGTGCTTTGTCTTTTGCGGAGCCGGAGATTCTCTCCATCCCGGATGAAACTCTGGAGCAGTTCTATCAGGAACAGGCTGAATTGTCCGTATACAAGCGCTATATCCACGATATCCGCCGTAAGAAAGCGCATATCCTGAGTAATGCAGAAGAGAAGATCATGGCTGCTGCCGGTGAGATGGCACAGGCTCCCGATGAGATCTATGGACTTCTCAACAATGCAGATATGACTTTCCCCGATATCACAGACAGCAATGGCAAGCAGTTACATGTGACTCACGGAAGTTTCATTCCACTGCTTCAGAATTCTGATGTGAACGTAAGAAAGGCCGCTTTTGAATCCCTTTACAGCACCTATGATTCTTTGAAAAACACCTCAGCAGCTCTGCTTGCAGCACAGATGAAGCAGTTACAGTTCAATGCAGACATGCGTCATTATGACTCTGCACTGGCTGCCGCTCTTGATAATAACAACGTAGATACTACTGTATACTACAACCTGATTGAAGCTGTGCACGAGAACATGGATGCCATGTACAAATATGTTCGTCTCCGCAAGAAGCTTCTCGGCGTGGAAGAGCTTCATATGTATGATCTGTATACTCCTATCGTATCAGATGTTGACAGCTATATCTCCTTCGAGGATGCAAAAGCCAATGTACTGGATGCGCTTGCAGTCATGGGCGAGGATTATGTATCTATTCTGAAGGAAGGCTTCAACAACCGTTGGATTGATGTATATGAGAACGTTGGAAAACGCAGCGGTGCTTACTCAGCGGGTACTCGTAAGCATCCTTACGTACTGTTAAATCACAATAACGATCTGAATACAGAATTTACACTGGCACACGAAATGGGTCATGCACTTCATTCCTATCTTTCAACTGCTAACCAGCCTGTTGTCGATTCTGACTATGTAATCTTTGTTGCAGAAGTTGCATCTACCTGTAACGAAGCACTGTTAATGCAGCATCTGCTGAAAAAGACATCAGACAAGAAGCAGCGTGCATACCTGATCAACTATTTCCTGGAGCAGTTCAGAACTACCCTGTATCGCCAGACAATGTTTGCAGAGTTTGAATTAAAGATGAGTGAACTGACTGCAAAGGGCGAAAGTGTCAATGCAGAAACTGCTACCAAGGTATATCATGACCTGATTGATCTGTACTTTGGTCCAGATATTGTTCACGATGAATATATTGATCTTGAATGGGCTAGAATCCCTCACTTCTACTACAACTTCTATGTATATCAGTATGCTACCGGCTTCTCTGCCGCTATCGCACTGTCACAGAAGATTCTGTCTGAAGGGGAACCTGCAGTTAAGGCATACAAAGAGAAATTCTTAAGTGCCGGCTGCTCCAAAGATCCTGTATCCATCTTAAAGGATGCCGGAGTAGATATGTCTACCAAGAAACCTGTAGAACAGGCGCTTGCTCTGTTCAATAGTCTTCTTGATGAAATGGACGAATTAATGAAATAATCTGCATAGAAAAATGGCGGCTGATCAGTTCAGTCGCCATTCTTATGCTTATTATAACAATTCTTTTAAAATCTGATTTACCATTGCAGGATCTGCTTTTCCCTTCATGGCTTTCATGGTCTGTCCTACAAGGAAGCCGATTGCACGGTCTTTTCCATTGTGGTAATCCTCTACTGACTGTGGATTTGCAGCAATGATCTCTTCGATGGTCTTTCTGAGTGCTCCTTCGTCATTGACAGTCTTTAAGCCCTTTTCCTCTACATACTTCTCAGGGTCTACATCTTCTTCAAACATGACTTCGAATACTTCTTTTGCCACGGAAGAATTAATTGCCTTGGCATCTACAAGACCAATGAGCTTTGCCAGATTCTCAGGAGCAAACCTGATATCCTCCGGATCCATATTCTTCTCCTTCAAAAGACGCAGTGTCTCTCCCATAAGCCAGTTGGACACTTTCTTGGGCTGCTTGCAGATAGCAACCGTCTCTTCAAAGAGATCTGCCATATGCTTGGAATCTGTAATGATTCCAATATCATACTCCGGTATATCGAATTCTTCCTTATAACGCGCCATCTTCGCTTCACGAAACTCCGGCTGTCTCGAGCGAATCTGCTCCAGCCATTCATCACTGATATAGACTGGTACAAGGTCAGGATCAGGGAAATAACGATAGTCCTGTGCATCTTCCTTGGAACGCATTGCATAGGAATATTCTTTCGCATCATCCCAGCGCCTTGTTTCCTGTACGACTTCCTTACCTGACTCCAACAGTTCAATCTGTCTCTCACGCTCTCCTTCAATTGCATGTGTGATTGCCTTGAAAGAGTTGAGATTCTTCATTTCTGTTCTGGTTCCGAATTCCTTTGCACCTACTTCTCTGACAGACAGGTTCACATCTGCTCTCATGGAACCTTCATTTAACTTACAGTCAGATGCTCCCAGGTACTGTACTGTCATACGCAGCTTCTCCAGATAGGCAATAACCTCTTGCGCGCTGCGCATATCAGGCTCTGATACGATCTCAATCAAAGGCACACCGGAACGGTTGTAATCTACCAGTGAGCAGTCTTCCCATTCATCATGAATCAGCTTACCGGCATCCTCTTCCATATGAATCTCATGAATACCGATGGATTTTGTTCCCTGTTCTGTCTCAATATCTACATGTCCATTGCGGCAAATAGGCAGATACAGCTGACTGATCTGATAGTTCTGTGGATTATCCGGGTAGAAATAATTCTTTCGGTCAAATTTACAGTACTGCGTGATCTGGCAGTTTGTAGCAAGACCTACCGCTACTGCATATTCAACGACCTGTTTATTCAATACAGGTAAAGAACCCGGCATACCTGTACATACAGGGCAGGTATGTGTATTGGGCGCACCACCAAAAGCGGTAGAGCATCCACAGAATATCTTGGTCTTGGTTGCAAGCTCTACATGAACTTCCAGACCGATGACTGTTTCATATTGCTTTGACATAACTATCTGCCCTCCTTCTTACCAAACTCACCACGGATTTTCTCATACGTATACGCAGCCTGAATCAGTTTCTTTTCCTCAAAGCTGTCTGCAAGAAGCTGCATACCAATCGGTAATCCCTGACTGTCCACGCCGCATGGTACGGAGATTCCCGGTAATCCTGCCAGATTGACAGAGATTGTATAGATATCTCCCAGATACATCTTCAACGGATCAGATAAGCTCTCTCCAAGCTTCGGTGCTGTGGTCGGCGCAACAGGTCCAAGAATCAGGTCATATTTGGAAAAGGCATCATCAAAAGCCTTACGAATCATGGCTTTTACACGTAGCGCCTTTAAATAATATGCATCATAATAACCGGAACTTAATACAAAGGAACCCAGCATGATTCTACGCTTTACTTCCGGTCCAAAGCCTTCAGAACGTGTCTTCTTGTACATATTATGGAGTCCTTCATATTCAGAAGTTCGATAGCCATACTTGATGCCGTCAAAACGCTCCAGGTTAGAGCTTGCTTCTGCTGCTGCAATAGTGTAGTAAGTAGGAATTGCATACTCGACCAGACTCAGGTCAAATTCTTCTACAATAGCGCCTTTTGCTTCCAGTGCCCTGGCAGCTGCAAGAACTGCCTCCTTTACTTCGCTATCCAGACCATCTCCAAAGTAATCTCTGGGAATACCAATCTTCATGCCTTTTACATCCTCTATTAAAGCTGATGTAAAGTCTGTGTCTTTTCCAATCGCAGCTCTGTCAATGGAAGTAGAATCCTTGGTATCGTGGGACGCAATTGCTTCCATAACGGTCGCACAGTCTGTTACATTCTTAGTCAAAGGTCCTATCTGATCCAGAGAGGAACCATATGCAATCAGACCATATCGTGATACTGTTCCATAAGTAGGTTTCAAGCCAACCACACCACAGAAAGATGCAGGCTGACGGATAGAACCACCCGTATCAGACCCCAGTGCGAAGAAACATTCCTCTGCTGCTACAGCTGCTGCAGAACCACCAGAAGAACCACCTGGTACATGTTCTGTATTCCATGGATTTCTGGTAACTCCATAAGCAGAAGTCTCTGTTGTAGAGCCCATGGCGAACTCATCCATGTTGGTCTTTCCAATCATCACTGCGCCTGCCTTTTCCAGATTCTTCACTGCTTCAGCGGTAAAAGTCGGGATAAAATTGCCCAATATCCTGGAAGAACAAGTTGTCAGAACGCCTTCTGTACACATATTGTCCTTGATTGCCACTGGAACACCGGCTAAAGGTCCTGTCAATTCTCCTGCTTCGATCTGCTTCTGTACAGCTTCTGCTTTTGCAAAGGCTGCTTCCCTGTCTATAGTCACATAGGCATGAATGGATTCCTCAGACGCATCGATTCTGTCCAGTACTGCCTTCATGGCTTCTACAGCAGTGGTTTCACCAGCCTTGATTGCCTGCGCCAGCTCCACTGCACTATATGCTAAAATATCCATTGCTTACCCCCCATTCTAGTCAAATGTTCTCGGTACCATGAACATGTTATCCTTCTCGCCCGGCGCATTCTTTAAGGTCTTCTCACTTTCATCGCCGTTTGTTACCACATCTTCACGAAATACATTCTGTACAGGGAACACATGAGACATCGGCTCAATCCCTGTTGTATCCAGCTCATTTAACTTATCAATATAGTCAAGCATACTGCCCATATCCTTCTTTGCCTGTTCCTTCTCTTCCTCGGAAAGTTCCAGCTTGGATAAGATACCGACATATTCTATTGTCTCATCACTGATTATATTTGCCATACCTGATTCCTGCCTTTCTAATCCCTTACTTTGATGTGAACCTCACGAAGCTGCTGCTCTGTTACATCATTAGGTGCTCCACACATCAGATCCTGTGCTGAACCGCTCATTGGGAATGCGATGACTTCACGAATATTCTCTTCATTACGAAGAAGCATGATCATTCGGTCAATACCAGGTGCCATACCTGCGTGTGGTGGTGCTCCGAACTGGAATGCCTGATAGAGTGCTCCAAACTTGCTCTTCAATGTCTCTTCATCATATCCTGCGATCTCAAAAGCCTTTACCATGATCTGCATATCGTGGTTTCTGACTGCACCGGAAGAAAGCTCTATGCCGTTGCATACGATATCATACTGATAAGCCAGAACATCCAGCGGATTCTTGGTCTCCAACGCTTCCAGACCGCCCTGCGGCATGGAGAATGGATTGTGAGTAAAGCCAAGCTGCTTTGTTTCAGGATCAATTTCATACATAGGGAAATCATTTACATAGCAGAAACGATATGCATTCTTCTCACACAGATCCAGTTTATCACCTAATTTGTTACGCAGCTGACCTGCATAATAATTGGCTCTTTCTTCCTTATCTGCAATAAAGAAAATAGTATCTCCTGCTGCCAGGGATGCAATCTCGGCAAGCTGACCCTTTAATTCATCAGGAATGAATTTATCAATAGGTCCCTTATAAGTCATATCTTCAGCAACTTCCAGATAACCTAAGCCGCCCATTCCCATATCGGTAGCGAATTTCAGAAGTTTCTCATGGAAGCCCTTGGACATCTCTGCATGTACCTTGATTGCTCTGACTGTTCTTCCGACAAAAGGCTTAAATGTACATTTCTGGAAGAAATCTGTCACATCTATAATACGAAGCGGGTTACGAAGATCCGGTTTATCACAGCCAAACTCCAGCATAGCCTGCTTATAGCTGATGATAGGATATGGAGCCTGTGTTACGGTATATCCTTCCGGTGCAAATTTTTCAAATGTGGCAGATAAAACTTCCTCACCTACCCTGAATACATCTTCCTGTGTAGCAAAACTCATCTCGAAATCAAGCTGATAAAACTCTCCCGGTGAACGGTCTGCTCTTGCATCTTCATCTCGAAAACAAGGTGCTACCTGGAAATATTTATCAAAACCGGATACCATCAGCAGCTGCTTATACTGCTGTGGAGCCTGTGGCAATGCATAGAATTTACCCTTATACTTTCTGGATGGTACGATATAATCTCTTGCACCTTCTGGAGACGAAGCACACAGAATAGGAGTCTGAATCTCCAGAAATCCCATCTCTGTCATCTTCTGGCGAAGGAAACTGATTACCTTGGAACGGAAGATAATATTATCCTTAACCTTTGCATTTCTCAAATCCAGATAACGGTATTTCAGACGGATATCTTCTCTTGTCTCCTTAGATGTCATGATTTCAAAAGGAAGCTGACTGTATACCTTACCAAGTACTGTGATCTGCTGTGCTTCCAGTTCGATAGTTCCTGTAGGAATCTTGGGATTGTAAGTCTCTTCATCTCTTTTCTCAACAGGTCCTTCAATAGAGAGGCACATCTCCTTAACAATGCCTTTTAACAATTCTGTCTTACGGATGACTACCTGCAATACACCGTACATATCTCTTAAATCAATAAAAGACACGCCGCCGTGATCACGGATGTTCTCTACCCAGCCTGCCACCTGCAGAGTCTGACCAATGTGCTGTTCACCGATTTCCTTCATCGTGATGTTTCTGTACATGTTATACCTCCTTGAATTGAGGCATTCCGTATAAACAAAGAAATCCCGGAATGCCTTCTATTAGCATTCCGGGACGGATAATCAATTCTGTATCCGCGGTACCACCCGCATTGCCAGACCGTCATCTCCATCAAGATGTGTACTCGCTCTGACCTCTCTTCTCATTTAACGCATGATCACGTATCACCCTAATAGAAAACCGTTCAGATGATCTGCTCCGGAGTGTTCCCTGTGTTAGCTTCCACGTACAGCGCTCTCAGTCGGTGACGCCGTCTTCCTGTCGTATCCCTTAACAAGAGTCTCCTTCATAGCATTTCAGTTGCATAATTATTCAAAACTTACAATCATAATAGCACACGTCTTTACCGATTTCAAGTAGTAAATTACATTATTTTATTTTTTTATGAAGCATACCGTATACAACGCTCGCAATGATCGTTATAGTGCCTATGCCCATCATAATTCCGCCACGAATCAGTATATCTTTACTTATAGGAGTAAGGATTGCCTCATAGAATTCTTTTCCAATTGCTAATGCAGCATTCAGCTTTCTTACCATGCCGGGAGACTGTGCTCCCAGTATCAATAAAAGTCCACCATTCAGAAACAGTGCTCCACCAATGTAACGTAGAATCCATACAAGATCTTTTAATAAAAATACTGCAATAACAATCAATGCAATCTGAAGAATCAATGCGATCACCACATTCCTGAGTGCGATCAGATTCTGAATTGTTCTAAGGATCGGATATTCTTTCTTCAGGTTTGAATAGTCACTTTCTTTTTCAATATCCACACCATAGAGCTTTATAGTTGACAGTGCATTCACCAGATTATTGATCTGATCATTTAAAGTATCTTCATCATATGAATACCCCCAGTCCTGATATACCATAATGTATGCATCTCTGACCTGCTGTGGTAATTCATCTACAGTATAATAATCCTTATGGTTCTCCTTAGCTGTAGTTTCCATCTGATGCAGCACTTCCATGACCATATCAACGGATTCATGATCCAAAGCATCCATACGTTTCCAGTTATCATATACAATATCTGCAATGCCATCTATAATGACTACAGGATTTTCTTCATCTATTGTCATCATGACTTTGATATATTCCAGATCAGAATCCTTAATGCCACAATTCAATTCTTCCGTGAAAAGATCCTTATTATTTGACAGGAATTTTGTAATGTCCTTAGGTGATATCACAGCGTCACTTTCTTTTCCAAGAAGGCACTGGGTATAACGTGTCACATATCCTGCTAACGCTTTCTTAACCTTCTTGTCCTTTAATACTTTCCTCATGTTGTGTTCATCGGCACTTTGACCAACAGATAAAGCCTTCCAGTAGGAAGATACATATCTGGCAAGGAATTCGTCCAGCTGCAGATCATCATCAATGAAGTCTTCTACATTCACTTTTGAGAAATCCGTATCCATAACAAATGCTGTAACATTCTCTTCTGACAAGGCAGAACGGACAACTCCTACTGCATTCCACACCATTCCAAGCACTACTGCAATCAACAGAAACAGAACACATGCCACATGAACCAGTGCCGGAATGCTCTTCCTGGTCTCTTCTACGACCTCTGGTTCATTCTCATCCTGTTCGTTCTGCATAGATGCTCCGCAAAAAGAGCAAAATTCTGCATCATCCGGTATTTCTTTCCCACAATTACTACAAAACATAAGATTCTCCCTTTCCCCCAAAGAAGTATATTTTCTGATAACTATATAAAAATAGTATCACATTTTTCAGTTACTGTGTCAACAGATTCACATTCAGGAATGTCTCCATATATCTTTCTACACTCTCCCAGATTACGACATCTGCATCGTATTCATCCAGCATACTCATAGTGAAGTCCTTAGTGTAGATCCAGTGTACTTCCTTATAGTAACCCTTGGCAATTGTGGACAGGAATCCTGAGAAGGAATCTCCAACTACCAGCGCTACCTCATCTCTGTACTGCGCCTTATCCGCGGTATCTGCGTCAAATACATAGGT
>CAVBMG010000103.1:0-11300 GCA_963596435.1 Agathobacter sp. | reverse complement strand
AAAATGGAGGAAATTGCAATGATTCAAGATCACAGGACATGGGTCGCTGATAATGGCGATGGTACTTATACGAACCCGATTTTATACACAGATTACTCTGACCCGGACGCATGCAGAGTAGGGGATGATTATTTTATGGTAGCATCCAGCTTCTGCAATGCACCGGGACTTCCCGTACTGCATTCCAGAGATCTGGTGAATTGGAAGGTCATCAGCTATGCACTGGAGACGATACCGGGCAACCAGTTTGATGTACCTCTTCATGGAAAAGGTGTATGGGCGCCTGCAATTCGCTACCATGAAGGCGAATTTATCATCTTTTTCCCCATGCCGGATGAGGGAATCTATGTAGTCAAGACAAAAGATCCCTGGGGCAAATGGGATGAGCCTACATGCCTTTATAAGGGAAAAGGCTGGATCGATCCCTGTCCTTTCTGGGATGAGGATGGCAGGGCGTATATGGTTTCTGCTTTCGCAAAGAGCAGGATTGGATTCAAGAGTATTCTGAACCTGTGTGAGATCACACCAGACTGCTTACATATGATAAATGAAGGAAAGCACATCTTTGATGGAAATGTGGAGAATCAGGAGACAATAGAAGGTCCAAAGATGTACAAGAGAAATGGCTATTATTACATCTTTGCTCCGGCAGGCGGTGTGAAGCAGGGCTGGCAGACAGTCCTGCGCAGCAAGAATATATGGGGACCTTATGAATACCGTAATGTCATGATGCAGAAGGATACAGAGGTAAATGGACCTCACCAGGGAGCCTGGGTTGATACGCAGACAGGCGAAGACTGGTTCCTGCATTTTCAGGATGTATATGCTGCGGGCAGAATCGTGCATTTACAGCCTATGCGCTGGGAGAATGACTGGCCTATCATTGGAGAAGCTGCACCAGGAGAAGAGAGCGGCAAGCCCGTTACTACCTGGCGCAAACCTGATGTAGGAGCTGTTTATCCTGTTACAAGTCCAGATGCAGAGGATGATTTTGACAAGGAACAATTGGGCTTGCAATGGCAATGGAATGCCAATCCTAAAGACGGATGGTATGAACTGGATAGCGAAAAACAGGAATTGGTTTTAAAGGCAGTACAGCGTCATGCAGATACGATTACGAACGAACCTAATCTTTTATTACAGAAGTGGTGCATGCCTGAATTCTGTGCAGAGACAAAACTGAATCTGGAAGCGATGCAATCAGGGGATATGGCTGGACTGGTAAGCCTGGGAGTTACTTATGGAGCAGTTGTTATTGCCAGAGAAAGTGACAGTTATGTCATAAAGTTAATTCATGGTAAACAGCATTTTGATAAAGAGAATGCATCTGCTGAGGATATCATCACAGAGGTGAAACGATTACCACTGACTGTAAAGGAGATTTACTTTAACAATACAGTGAAGAAGATTCCTTCTACTGAATATAATCAGGATGGACCTTATACTTTCCCAATACCAGCAGAAACAATCAGTCTGGGGTACAGCCTTGATGGCAGGAATTTTGAGGATATTTATTCCTATCCTTCCCAGGCTGGCAGATGGGTTGGTGTAAAGAATGGTCTGTTCTGCTGCCACGAAGGTAGTGGAGAAGCAGGCGAAGTAAGGGTTTCTTATTTTCACTTTGTCTAATTGCAACCTCTCATTGGTAAATGCGTAGAACTTATGATGCGAAATAAATGCTGTTATGCTATGATATAGTTAAATCAGATGTAAAATTTGACGTAATCAGTTCAAAATAATAAAACACATACAGAAGGAAGTACAATCCATGATACAGGACATTCACGGAATTTATCATAATGAATATCAGAATCTCACTCCGGAACAGGATGATTATATTATGTTCGCACAGGGGCGCAGTGTCCTGATGAACAGAGACAGCGAACAGACGATTCGATACATCACATACGGAGAGGTAATGGAGGCATCAGGTGGAGATATTTCTCCTGATGCCTGCCGTTATTTATTCAGCATAGAGAATCAGGGGATAACAGAAAGATATTTTCTTGGAAATTCACAGATGCTGACATCACAGCTTATGGAGAAGTATGAATATCGCCAACAGAATGTTTTCCGCACCATGAAACCAGAGGATAAGGCATTTGCAGGAATCACGGCATGCCAACTGGCAAACTGGTATGAAAGTACACAGTTCTGCGGCAGATGTGGAACCAGACTGGAACACGATAAGGTAGAACGTATGATGAAATGTCCCAAGTGTGGAGCGATGCATTACCCTAAGATATCTCCTGCGGTAATTGTAGCAGTTACGAACGGAGACAAGATACTGATGACGAAATATGCCGGCAGGGATTATAAGAAATATGCACTGATTGCCGGATTCACGGAGATAGGTGAAACGATAGAAGACACTGTACGCAGGGAAGTCATGGAAGAAGTCGGGATTCATGTGAAGAATATCCGATATTATAAGAGCCAGCCATGGTCTTTTACAGATACGATTCTGATGGGTTTTTATTGTGAACTGGATGGGGAAGATGTGATTACCATGGACGCACACGAATTGTCTGTTGCAGAGTGGATGCGGCGTGAAGATATTCCAACAGAATTTGATGGAATCAGTCTGACAAATGAAATGATCATGCGCTTTAAAGAAGGAATATCAGAGTGAATATTTAAAAAGGAAAGCGATTCAGAAAGCCATAATTCTGAACCGCTTTTCTTCATTTACAGATAACAAAAAAGCACTGAATAAATCAGTGCTTTTATGCCGGTGGCCGGACTTGAACCGGCACGAGGTTGCCCCCGGCAGATTTTGAGTCTGCTGCGTCTGCCATTCCGCCACACCGGCGTCTCTTGACGACGAAATTTATATTACCATAACTTGAAAATGAATGCAAGCTTTATTTTGAAAAAATTAACATAAAAAAATAGTTTTAAATTAACTTTTAAAAAAGCAGAATATAGTGTATGATAGTATTAAATGGGCAGATAACATAATTAGTTGCATATCTGGCTGGAAATGAGGACGATACAGTACATGAGTAAGATTGTTTTAATAGATGGACACAGTATGTTGAACAGGGCATTTTACGGAGTGCCTGATTTGACCAATGCCAAAGGACTCCATACCAATGCTATTTATGGATTCCTGAATATACTTTTTAAAATATTGGAAGAAGAAAAGCCGGACTATCTGACTGTGGCTTTTGACGTCCATGCGCCGACATTCCGTCATGAGATGTACAAGGAATATAAGGGCACTCGTAAGCCTATGCCTGAGGAGTTGAGGCAGCAGGTTCCTGTGATGAAACAGGTTCTTGAGGCAATGGGTGTCCTTATTGTGGAGAAAGCCGGTTTGGAGGCGGACGATATTCTGGGTACTATCGCGAAACGCTCAGAAGCAGAAGGAATAGAGGTAGCACTTGTGTCCGGTGATCGTGATTTGTTACAGATTGCTACGGATCATATCAAGATACGTATTCCCAAGACCAAGGGTGGTAAGACCGAGATAGAAGATTATTATGCCAAAGATGTTGAAGCAGCATATCATGTGACTCCTTTACAGTTCATTGAATTAAAGGCGCTGATGGGAGATACTGCGGATAATATTCCCGGAGTTCCCAAGGTCGGTGAGAAGACGGCAACTGAGCTGATGACAACCTATGGCTCTCTGGACAACATCTATGAGCATGTGGAAGAAATCAGTAAAAAGAGCATCCGAGAGAGTCTGATTGCCAATAAAGATCTGGCTGATCTGAGCAAGACACTGGCTACGATTAAGATAGACGCAGAGATTGATTTTGATTATGATAAGGCAACACTTGGCAATCTGTATACGCCGGAAGCATATCAGATGTTTAAGCAGCTTTCCTTTAAGAATCTGTTGAACAGATTTGATGCCGCACCCGTGAAACAGGAGCTTTCCTATGAAATCGTAGAAGTTCAGACCAGGGAACAGGCACAGGATGTATTTGCTGCATGTGGCGAAAGCAACATAGCATCCTGGAGATTGATACAGACAGGGGATCAGGAAGCAGGAAGTCTCGGCTCTGGTGCGTCTGGTCAGCTGTTCCTTCAGTTTGAAGAAGAGAAAGGCATCTTTGTATGTATGCTGTCTTTTGCAGAGGACAAAGTATATGCCCTGGAAGAAAATGCAGAGCTTTCCAAAGAAGAGATTCTAAATGGATTACGTCATGTTGTTTATGACACAAATGTCATTTCTGCATGTTTTGATGGAAAGGCGGATTATGCAGATATCGTTACATCAGATCAGGATGCGACCCTGTCAGCGGAAGATTTAACGGCAAACCTGTATGACTGCAAGATAGCAGCATATTTACTGAATCCACTCAAAAGTGATTATGAAATCGTAGATATAGCCAATGAATATCTGGGAGTGACTCTGGCTGACTGGAGCGAATTATTTGGTAAAGCTGATCTGACTACAGTATATCGTGATCAGAAGAAGGAATGCCTGGAATATTATGCCAAGGAGACCGCAGTATTACGACAGGTACAGCCACTGCTGGAACAGGCTCTAAAAGAGAACGGCATGAATAAACTTTTCCGTGAGCTGGAGATGCCGCTTTCTTATGTGCTTTATTCGATGGAAAAGGAAGGAATTCTGGTAAAGCCGGAAGAATTGCGCCTGTATGGTGAAGCCCTAAATGGCAGAATCACAGAACTGGAGAAGTCCATTCATGAACAGGCGGGTGGCGAATTTAATATTAATTCGCCCAAGCAGTTAGGAGAAGTTCTGTTCGAGAAGATGCAGATTCCAGGTGGCAAGAAGACCAAGACCGGTTATTCTACAGCAGCGGATGTATTGGATAAGCTGGCACCAGAATATCCTATTATAAAAGATGTACAGGAATACCGAGGTCTTACCAAACTGAAATCCACCTATGCGGATGGATTGGCTGCTTATATCAAGCAGGACAGCCGCATTCATACAAATTTTAATCAAACAATTACAGCAACGGGAAGACTGAGTTCCACAGAACCCAATCTGCAGAACATTCCCATGCGAATGGAACTGGGAAGAAGAATCCGTAAGGTATTTGTACCGGATCAGGGATGCATCTTTATGGATGCCGATTATTCCCAGATAGAGTTAAGAGTCCTGGCGCATATGTCAGGAGATGAACAGCTCATTGAAGCTTATAAGATGGATGAAGATATTCACCGTATTACAGCATCTAAGGTATTCCATACGCCTTTTGAAGAAGTAACAGACCTTCAGAGACGCAATGCAAAGGCTGTCAATTTTGGTATTGTATATGGTATCAGTTCGTTTGGACTGAGCCAGGATCTCAGCATATCCACCAAGGAAGCCAAGGGTTATATTGATGAATATTTCAAGACATATCCCGGTATCAAGGTATTTCTGGACAAGCTGGTATCAGATGCTAAGGAAAAAGGCTATTGTGAGTCCATGTTTGGCAGACGCAGACCTGTTCCTGAGTTAAAATCATCTAATTTCATGACTCGTTCCTTTGGAGAAAGAGTAGCAATGAACTCACCGATTCAGGGTACGGCTGCGGATATTATTAAGATTGCCATGCTGCATGTGTATGACGCTTTGAAAGCTGCTGGTCTACAGTCTAAGCTGATTCTTCAGATACACGATGAACTTCTGATTGAGACCAGGGAAAATGAAACAGAGGAAGTACGACGTATCTTGTCAGAAGAAATGAAGAATGCCTGTCATCTGGCTGTGGAGCTGGAGATAGATCTGCATACAGGCAGTGACTGGTACGAAGCAAAATAACAGGAAGCAGAGATTGTCGGGGAGGTGAGAGCATATGAAAATCATAGGAATTACCGGTGGTGTAGGAGCCGGTAAGACGCAGATTTTAAAGTATATAGAAGAACATTACAGCTGTCGCATTATCCGGGCAGATGAAGCTGCGCATCTTCTGGAAGAGCCGGGGCACGAATGCTATGAGCAGCTGGGGGCACTTCTTGGAGAGGAAATCCTACAGCAGGATGGCACGATTAACAAGGCTGCCATGGCAGACAGAATCTTTGGTAATCCTCAGATACTGGAGCAGGTCAATGCCATCATCCATCCGGCAGTTAAGCAATATATTCTGGAACAGATCGATTATGAGAAAAAGGCACAAAAGGTTGCATTTTTCTTTATAGAAGCAGCATTGCTGATAGAAGAACACTACGATGAAATCGTAGATGAACTGTGGTACATCCATACGGATGAAGCAGTTCGCAGACAACGTCTGGCACAGAACAGACAGTACAGTGATGAGAAGACTGCAAGCATCATGAGGGGACAGTTAAGTGAAGCAGAATTCAGAAGTCACTGTAAAGTAGTCAT
Source organism: Agathobacter sp. (assembly GCA_963596435.1). Lineage (GTDB taxonomy): Bacteria > Bacillota > Clostridia > Lachnospirales > Lachnospiraceae > COE1. Next base: position 5,002 of record CAVBMG010000103.1, on the reverse strand, counting down.
AACAAATAATGGGGATTTGGAAGATACATATCAACAGATTAATAAGATAATGGGGGAACAAGCATGAATCAAGGAGAAATTTACGGAGAAGAAACAGTATTTGGTCTGGATATCGGAACCAGAAGCATTGTAGGAACGATTGGCTACAAGAAGGGAGAACATTTCGAAGTAGTGGCACAGGAGATTCGTGAACACCGCACAAGAGCTATGCTCGATGGTCAGATTCACGATATTAACAGAGTCGCCGCTACAATCAGTGAAGTGAAATCCGCACTGGAAGAAAAGACCGGGTTAAAGCTTACAGAAGTGTGCATAGCTGCCGCAGGTCGTGTGCTGAAGACTCTGAACGTACATATTGAGAAGGAATATGATACAGAAGTCAGCGTTAGCAAAGAAGACATCAGTACGCTGGTCTCTATGGGGGTAGAGAAAGCGTTTGCACAGTTCCAGACAGAGAACGAAAGTGATGTACATTTCTATTGTGTAGGATATTCTGTAACGAAATTCTATATCAACGGTCTGTGGATGGGGCAGCCTGAACATCATAAGGCGAAGGTATTGGGTGCTGATATGATCGCAACATTCCTGCCTGATGATGTTGTTGATGGTCTGTACAGTGCTGTGGAACTGGCAGGACTGAAAGTAGCAAATATGACACTGGAGCCTATCGCAGCAATCCGTGTAGCGATTCCAGAGAAATTCCGACTGCTGAATATCGCTATGATCGATGTAGGCGCTGGTACTTCTGATATATCAATTACCAATGACGGAAGTATTGTTGCTTTTGGCATGATTCCCTGTGCAGGCGATTCCCTGACAGAGATGATTGCACGTAAATGCCTGATTGATTTTGCAACTGCGGAAAAGGTAAAGAAAGAAGCCTCCGTAAAGGCTGAGATCACTTATGAAGATATCATGGGACTGGAACAGACAATTACTTCAGAAGAAGTATATACCATCTGCAAGCCTCAGATAGAGAATATGGCAAAAATGGCATCAGATGAGATCAAACGTCTTAATGGCGGCATATCACCCAGCGCAGTATTCGTAGTCGGTGGCGGCGGTAAGATCAAAGGTTTCACAGAGCAGGTTGCCAAAGAACTGGGACTTGATTCAAAACGTGTTGCCCTGCGTGGCGAAGAGATCATGAATGAGGTTGATTTCCCATCAGATTGTTTGAAGGATTCTACAATTATTACGCCAATTGGAATCTGTCTGTCCTATTATGAACAGAATAACAATTTTATTCACGTTGTCTTTAATGGTCAATCCATCAAACTTTATGATAATAACAAACTGGCAGTGATTGACGCTGCTATCGGAGCATCTTTTGACCGTTCAAGTCTATTTCCAAGAAGAGGAGAAGAATTGCATTATACAGTCAATGGAAAGAATCGCGTGACCAGAGGAGAATATGGTGAAAGCGCAGTCATCACTGTAAATGGAGAAAATGTAGATCTCAACTATGCAATTAAGGCAAATGATAACATTGTAATGAAAGAATCTACACAAGGCAGACCAGCCAGCCAGAAAATTGGAGATCTGGTTGATTATCATGGTAGAATTACCGTATCTGTAGATGGTCAGAAACTTAATCTTGTTAAACCTGTCAGTGTAAATGGTCAGGAGCAGGACGCTGATTATGAAATTCAGAATGATGATGAGATTACAATAGCTCAATATTATACATATGAACAGATGTATGATTACCTGAAACTGAATTCCAAGCAGCTGTTAGCGATGAATGGTGAGAAAGTCGGTACAGACGCAGTCTTTTATGATGGAGCTGACCTGGAAATCCAATTAAAAGAAACTGTTGAGACACCTGTAGAACAGAGTGCGGCAGAACCTGAAAAGGAAGAAATTCCATCTAAGACAGAGACTGTTCAGGTGTTTAAAGATATGGTAGAACAGGCTGCCAAGGAAGAAAAATTAGAGGAAAAACTGGAAGAAAAGCAGGGAGAAATCGTTGTAATCGCCAACCAGAAGCCTATTGTATTAAAAGGCAAGGATTCTTACCAGTTTGTTGACATTTTTGATTATATTGACTTTGATACCCGCACTATGAAGGGCAAAGGAATTGTAACTCTGGTGAATGGGGAAAATGCGCAGTATACCCAGGAATTAAAAAATGGTGATAAAGTAGAGATTTTCTGGAAGTAAAAGTAGTTAGAATGTGAGGATTAACAGACACCAATGAAAATGTGCAGTATAGCCAGCGGAAGCAGTGGCAATTGTATTTATATCGGAACGGAGGCTACACATCTGCTGGTAGATGTAGGCATCAGCTGTAAGAAAACAGTAGAAGGACTGAATCAGCTGGGACTGAAAGGTCAGGATATTGATGGTATTCTGATTACGCATGAACATGCAGACCATATTAATGGGTTGGGTGTCATGAGCCGTAAGTTCGGCATTCCAATCTATGCCACGCCGGGAACGATTAAGGCTATTAAGGAGACCAGAACACTTGGGGCAATTGATGAAGAACTGTTCCATGAAGTAAATGCGGATGAGAAAATGATAGTTAAGGATATTACTGTAAATCCTATGAGAATCTCTCATGATGCAGCACAACCTGTAGCGTATCGTTTCCAGTACGGCGGTCGTAAAATGGCAGTAGTCACAGACCTTGGAACCTATGATGAATACACAGTAGAGAGCCTGAAGGGTATGGATGCCCTGATGCTGGAAGCAAACCACGATATCAATATGTTACAGGTCGGACCTTATCCGTATTACCTGAAACAGCGAATACTTGGCAAAAGAGGGCACTTGTCCAACGAGTTGTCTGGCAAATTGCTGAGCCGGCTGCTGCATGATGATCTACAGGCTGTGTGTCTGGGGCATCTGAGCAAGGAAAATAATCTGGCAGAGCTTGCATATGAAACAGTAAGACTGGAGATTACCATGAGTGATAATGCCTATAAACCGGATGATTTTCCGATTTTTGTTGCAAATCGAAGCGAATTATCACAAATGGTTGAAATTTAGGGAGTTATTAGGTATGATGAAATAAGCGCTTGTTATAAGTGCATATTTATACATATTAAGACTGTCACAGTTAAGATGGTACAAAGAAGGAGTCACGAGTTATGAAGAAAACAATTATTACTGTCGTAGGAAAAGATACTGTAGGTATCATAGCAAAAGTGTGTACTTATCTGGCAGAGAATCAGATTAATATTCTGGACATTTCTCAGACAATCGTCAACAACTATTTCAACATGATGATGATTGCAGATATGAATAAGTCTCAGAAATCAGTCAGCGAAGTTTCTGACGATTTGGATAAACTTGGAACAGAGATAGGCGTAATCATTAAGTGCCAGAGAGAAGAAATCTTTGACTCTATGCACAGAATCTAAGAGATACTGACCGGTTTATGCATTTTAACGTTAGGAGCAAATTGTTATGATTAATATTTATGAAGTATTAGAGACTAATAAGATGATCGAGAAGGAGAATCTGGATGTGAGAACCATCACACTGGGTATCAGCCTTCTGGATTGTATTGATTCTGACCTCGATAAGTTAAACGAGAATATCTATACGAAGATCAAGACAGTAGCCAAGGATCTGGTGTCAACCGGTGAGGCAATTGAGAAAGAATTCGGGATTCCTATTGTAAATAAAAGAATTTCTGTTACACCAATGGCATTAGTTGGCGGTGCAGCATGTAAGACATCTGAAGATTTCGTTACTCTGGCTAAGACAATGGACAGAGCAGCCAAGGAAGTCGGCGTTAATCTGATCGGTGGATATTCAGCACTGGTATCCAAAGGCATGACCAGGGCAGATGAGCTTCTGATCCGCTCCATTCCACAGGCACTTCATGAGACAGAAAGAGTCTGCAGCTCCGTTAATCTTGGTTCCACTAAGACTGGTATCAATATGGATGCAGTCAGATTAATGGGAACGATTATTAAGCAGACTGCTGAGATCAGTAAAGATAATGATAGCGCAGACTGTATGAAATTAGTTGTTTTCTGTAATGCTCCTGATGATAACCCATTCATGGCAGGTGCTTTCCACGGTGTGACAGAAGCAGATGCTATCATCAACGTAGGTGTCAGTGGTCCCGGTGTAGTAAAGACTGCTCTGGAGAGCGTACGTGGCGAGAACTTTGAAGTATTATGTGAAACCATTAAAAAGACAGCATTTAAAGTCACAAGAGTAGGACAGCTGGTAGCGCAGGAAGCATCTAACAGACTGGGTATTCCTTTCGGTATCGTAGACCTCTCACTTGCTCCGACTCCTGCAATCGGCGACAGTGTAGCGGATATTCTCTGTGAGATTGGTCTGGAACACGCTGGTGCACCAGGAACAACAGCAGCATTGGCTCTGCTCAATGATCAGGTTAAGAAGGGCGGCGTTATGGCATCTTCTTACGTAGGTGGACTCAGTGGTGCATTTATTCCTGTCAGTGAAGACCAAGGTATGATTGATGCCGTACAGGCAGGTGCTCTTACCATTGAGAAGCTGGAAGCCATGACTTGTGTATGCTCTGTAGGTCTTGATATGATTGCAATTCCAGGTGATACCAAGGATACTACTATTTCTGGTATCATCGCAGATGAATGTGCAATCGGTATGGTCAACCAGAAGACGACAGCAGTCCGTATCATTCCTGCAATCGGTAAGACAGTAGGAGATAAGGTTGAATTCGGCGGACTCTTCGGATATGCACCAATTATGCCAGTTAATCAGTTCTCCTGTGATGCTTTCGTCAACAGGACTGGACGCATTCCTGCTCCTATACATAGTTTTAAGAATTAATATATTTGAACAGGGGCAATATGGCTCATTCTGGAAAAGGCAACTTTTTATAGCCTGAAAAATAAAAGAAATAGAGATAGATTCCTTAGTTAGATTTTTTCTAACTAAGGAATTTTTTTATCCTAAAACCCTTGAAAATACGGGATTCTTCCAAAGAAAGGGAGCGTGACTCCAGGACTCAAAAAAGGGAAAAATGAAAGAAAATGATTGACCTATTCAGGAT
>CAVBMG010000102.1:0-11376 GCA_963596435.1 Agathobacter sp. | reverse complement strand
CTAGAACTCATTTTAAACTTGCATTTCCCCGCCTAATCTTGACAAGCTCCAACATTGCATTGTACGATACCCTAAGAAATGGGGACAAAAACATGCAGAAGAATAGAAAACAAATACTGACAGCATTGCTTTTCATAGCAGCATGTGCCGCCGTATATTTCCTTATAGTCAGAGGACAAAATAACAAAAGCGCATCTGCGCAGATATTTGCCATGGATACCTATATGGAATTGACAGCCTATGGTAAAAATGCTGAGGAAGCAGTCGGGGCAGCTAAAGAAGAAATCGAGAGACTGGATGCCCTTTTATCTACCGGCAATGAGAAAAGTGAAATCAGCCAGATAAATAAGAATAAAAAAGGGCAGATATCAGCAGATACGCAGTATTTACTGAACCGTTCTCTTACTATTTATGAAGAGACAGATGGAGCCTTTGATATTACGATATACCCTGTCATGAGAGCATGGGGATTTACGGGAGAAGAGCACCGTATACCGAGTGAGGAAGAATTACAGTCTTTACTGCAATTTGTAGATGCCTCCAGTCTGCAATATGATGCTTCAACGCAGACACTTACGTTGCCAGAAGGAGTAGAGATTGATTTTGGCGGCATTGCCAAAGGCTATACTTCACAGAGAGTTGCACAGATCATGCAGGAACATAACATAACAAGTGCTATTTTGAATCTGGGAGGCAATGTGCAGCTTGTTGGTGCGAAGCCGGATGGCAGTTCATGGAAGGTGGCAATTAAAAGCCCTGATGAACAGGAAGAATATCTGGGAGTACTGTCTGCACAGAACAAGGCAATCATCACATCTGGCGGCTATGAAAGGTATTTTGAAGAGAATGGCAGAAAATATCACCATATTATAGACCCCAAGACTGGAATGCCAGCCTATAATGGGTTACAGTCAGTCACGATTGTCAGTGAAGATGGTACGCTGGCAGATGGACTTTCTACCGCGCTGTATGTCATGGGAACAGAAGAGGCAATTACGTTCTGGCAGAATCACAGTGATGAATTTGATGCTATTTTGTACACGGATGATGGAACTCTTTACGTTACAGAAGGAATTGCAGATACCTTTACTTCCAGTCATTCTATTACAGTTCTTGAAAAAGCAGTTGCATTTTAAATGGCACTATGCTAGAATATTTTCAGATTTGTAATATGTTAACAACCGTGATAAGGAGTAGTAGAGGCACAATCTTTTTCAGAGAGCTGTCATTTGGTGCGAGACAGCAAAAGAGACACCTTGAACTCGCCTTGGAGTTCTCACAGTGAAGCCTGGCAGGAATAGTTGTGAGCGGGACTTCCCGTTACAGAAGCATAAGCGCAGATACAGAATCTGAAACAGAGTGGTACCGCGGATAGATATAATCTCTTCGTCTCTATATATAATAATAGAGACGAATTTTTTTATTTCACGGGCATATGCCTATCATGGTGTATAACGAACAATGTATGAAAAAGGAGTCATGAAAAATGAGCAGAGAGTATTCTCCAAAAGAAATTGAGAAAAAATGGCAGGATATCTGGGATAATGAGGAGGCTTTTAAGGCAACTCTTGATAAGTCCAAGCCCAAATATTATGCATTAGTTGAGTTCCCTTATCCTTCAGGACAGGGTCTTCATGTAGGTCATCCAAGACCATATACAGCAATGGATATCGTATCCCGTAAGAAGAGAATGCAGGGCTACAATGTCCTTTTCCCAATGGGATGGGATGCATTCGGTCTTCCTACAGAGAACTATGCGATCAAGAATAAGATTCATCCTAAGATCGTAACCAAGAACAATGTGGCACATTTCAAGGATCAGTTAAAGTCCTTAGGATATTCCTTCGACTGGTCAAGAGAGATCAACACAACAGATCCTTCCTATTATAAATGGACACAGTGGATCTTCTTACAGCTTTTCAAGAAGGGACTAGCTTATAAGAGTGAAATGCCAATCAACTGGTGTACTTCCTGTAAAGTAGGTCTTGCAAATGAGGAAGTTGTAAACGGCGTATGTGAGCGTTGTGGTGCTCCTGTTATCCGTAAGATGCAGTCTCAGTGGATGTTAAAGATCACAGATTATGCAGAGAAGCTCATTGAAGGTCTGGATCATGTAGACTATATCGAGAAGGTTAAGGTTTCCCAGAAGAACTGGATCGGCAGAAGCGAAGGTGCAGAAGTAAACTTCAAGTTAAGCGGTAAAGATGAAGCGTTGACTGTATATACCACCAGACCTGATACATTATTTGGTGCTACTTATATGGTAATTTCTCCTGAACATCCTATGATCGATAAGTACAAGGACGAGATCAGCAATTATGATGAGATTCTTGCATATCGTGCGCAGGCAGCAAGAAAGTCTGATTTTGAGAGAACAGAGCTTGCTAAGGATAAGACTGGTGCATGCATCAATGGAATCACAGCTGTGAACCCTGTAAATGGCAAGGAGATTCCTATCTGGGTATCTGATTATGTATTAATGTCTTATGGTACAGGCGCTATCATGGCAGTTCCTGCACATGATGACAGAGACTGGGATTTTGCCAAGAAGTTTGGTCTGCCTATTATTGAAGTAGTAGCAGGCGGTGATGTACAGAATGCAGCATTTACAGATGTAGCAACTGGTAAGCTGTGCAACTCCGGTTTCCTGGATGGAATGGAAGTTAAGGATGCTAAGAAGGCTATCATTGAATGGCTGGAGGAAAAAGGCATTGGACATAAGAAAGTTAATTATAAGCTTCGTGACTGGGTATTCTCACGTCAGCGTTACTGGGGCGAGCCTATTCCTATTGTAAAGTGCCCTTGCTGTGGTTATGTTCCAATTGATGAGAGTGAACTTCCTCTGAAACTTCCTGAAGTAGACAGCTATATGCCTACAGATACAGGTGAATCACCACTTGCAGCTATGCGTGACTGGGTAGAGACTACCTGTCCTAAGTGTGGCGGCAAGGCTGAGAGAGAGACAGATACTATGCCTCAGTGGGCTGGTTCTTCCTGGTACTTTTTAAGATATATTGATCCTCATAATGATGAGGCTTTTGCAAGCAAGGAAGCAATTGACTACTGGATGCCTGTAGACTGGTATAATGGTGGTATGGAGCATACAACACTTCACTTACTCTACTCCAGATTCTGGCACAAGTTCCTTTACGATCAGGGACTGGTATCCTGCCCTGAACCATATATGAAGAGAACTTCTCATGGTATGATTCTTGGTGAGAATAATGAAAAGATGTCCAAGTCCAGAGGAAATGTTATCAACCCGGATGATATTGTAAATGAATTTGGCGCAGATACACTCAGAACCTATGAAATGTTCATTGGTGCATTTGAATTAAGTGCATCCTGGAGCATGGAAGGTGTTAAGGGCTGTAGAAAGTTCCTGGAGCGTGTATGGAAGTTACAGGATATGCTTATTGAAGGAGACAGCTACAGAGAGAACCTTGAGACTAAGATTCATCAGACAATCAAGAAGGTATCAAATGATTTTGAGAATCTGAAGTTCAATACAGCAATCGCAGCTATGATGTCTCTGGTAAATGATTTCTATAAGGAAAAGAGCATCAATAAGGCAGAATATGCGACTTTGATTCTCTTATTGAACCCTGTAGCACCTCATATGACAGAGGAATTATGGGAATCTATCTATGGCGGCAGAGCATATCAGCAGAAGTGGCCTGAGTATGATGAAGCCAAGACTGTAGAATCCAATGTAGAGATCGCAGTACAGATTAACGGTAAGGTTAAGGCAACTCTTGGAGTAGCACTTGACGAGGATGAAGAGTCTGTTAAGACAAAAGCACATGCAATTCCTGCAATTGCAGAGCTTATGGCTGGTAAGAATGTAGTAAAGGAAATCTACGTAAAGGGCAGAATCCTGAATATCGTAGTGAAATAAGTCGTATGATTACTTTAATGAATCATCGGGAAACACAATACCATGCGCAGAAGCTGTGGGAGGCTGAGAACATCAATGCAGATCAGGCAGCACAGAGCATGTTTGGACAGTGGGTGATACAGCCGCAGCGCGAGGCAGCACAGAATCTGATGCAGTGGCTTGCTGATACCGGTAAAGAAGTATTTCAGGAAGATCTGATATTGGATTATGGACTGGATTGCCTGAGACTGTATCTGCTGTTTGAAAAGACTCCGAAAGCAGATGATCCTTATCTGGACACCTGGGAGGAGTGCAGTCTGGAAGGACTGTACAAATTCCTGGGAAAGTTCAGAAGATTGATTCTGGCTACAAACGAATGGAATCAGCAAGGCGGTTATCACAATCAGAATCAGAATGTAGAGGAACTGTTGGAAATGATCAGCCAGATGAAATCTGATATGCTGATGCATTTTGCAAAAGGAAATACGATGCCCAATCGACATAATGCCATGTCAGTGCTCATGACTGGTATCGGCAATATACAAAAGGCATTGGACACAGGAGCTGTACTTCAAAAGATGCACAATCATGATCTGGAGATTGCAGTTCCTCATCATGGACAGGATCGGCTTGTGAAAGCAGAACCTGACTCACAGATAGACAGATTATGCTGTGAGTTACTTGGTATAATGGCTCCTTTTGCACCACATTTATCGGAAGAATTGTGGCAGACATTGCAACAGCCAGTCAAGTCGGTGTTTATGATGCCATGGCAATGTGAGCGACTGCCTCATCGTATGATAACAATTCCTGTTCAGGTAAACAGTAGAACAAGAAGAACCATACAGGTAGATTCGCAAATAGCAGAAGAAGAGTGCCTACAGCTGGCAAAAAAAGCTGTTGAGAAATATTTGGATGCAGAAAGTACCTATCGGTGCATTTTTGTTCCTGGTAAAATAATCAATTATGTGAAGAACTCAGAGCATTAAAACTCTGAGTTCTTTTGCTATTTACATAAAAATACAAAATATTTCAAAAATTGACTATACAATTCTGAAAATTTATATTATAATGAACACAAATGAGGTGACATAAAACATTAGCATAATCAGTGAACGTGGTGTTATGAGGGAAGCATTAACAAATAGACGAGGGGCATTGTTTCGGGATGAAGAGACTAAAACAAACGCTGACAGAGAAATGATAGATTCTCTGATGCATGGTAATCTGGAACTTACAGTGCCACTTGCACAGGAGATTTATTATAAAATAAAATTATATGATATTGAGTTTCAATCCATGCTGGGACTGGATTTTCTGGATAGTCTGACAGAAGCTTTGACAGAAGACCAGATGCGTAGAATCCGCAAGCAGGTGGCTTCTGTTAAACGTAAAGAGAATCACAGACAGAAGCTGTTTGCACGTAATAAAGGAATGGTGATACTCATTTTTGCCATGATATTTGGTGTCTGCTTTGTATATTTTAACTGGAATGTATTCCTGGATATGAAGACCAATTATGATACCTATTTATTACAGGAGAAGGTAAAAGAGGATGCCAGAACAGCAAGACTGACACAGAGGTGGCAGGATAGAAGAGAAGCAGAAGCCTTGGCAAAGGCGCAGGCATTGGAAGCACAACAGACAGCGCTTACTTCGGAAGAAGAAGTGCAGCCTGAGATACTAGGACAGTTTCAGCAGTTACATTCAGAGAATGCAGATTTCTCAGGATGGCTTACCATAGATGGTACTAAAATTGACTATCCGGTTATGTCCAGACAAGGGGACAATAATTATTATCTGGATAAGAATTTTAATGGAGAGAAGGATAAGAACGGTTTATTGATTCTGGATTACCGATGTGATGTGATGCAATCCGGTCAGAACCTGATTATATATGGTCATAATATGAGGTCTGGCGTTATGTTCGGAACCTTGAAGAAATACAAGGACAAGCAGTTCTGCGAAGAACATCCTACCATTCGTTTCAGTTCATTATATGAAGAAAACGAATATAAGGTAGTTGCGGCAATGCTTTCAGAAGTAGCCTATGCCGATGAAGATGTATTTCGATATTATAATGCTATAGATATGAGTACAGAACAGGATTTTGAAGCTTTTCACGATAATATATCACAGAATGCACTGTATATGTTGGATGATATAGCGTATGGGGATTCATGCCTGATTCTATCCACCTGCGATAAGTATAAAGAAGATGGAAGATTTGTTGTAATAGCGAAAAAAATACAGAAGTAAGAGGGGACTTATATGTATCGTAGACTGAAAAATTTACTTGGAGTGAGCTTGATTATCTTTGCGATTCTTTTGTCACAGATACCTATGCCGTCAGTACAGGCTGATAATGCTGACAGTACAGATAAGGTTACAGTGACTTTCCAGTATGGATTTACGAATCTGAATCCATCGGTTGAGAAAGTAACTGTAGCAAAAGGCACTACATTGGGAATTGATAAGATAGAAATTACAATAGATGGTGGACAGAGAATTGAACTCAAAGAAGGTCAGAAATACACAATAGATGCTGTCGTATATCAGTTTGATGGCTGGTATGATACCAGTACAACGGGGTCTAAATGGGATATGGCAAGCAGTATAGCCAATACGGATACAAAACTGTATGCAGTATGGGAGAGAGTAGATGGTAAGCAGTTCTCCTATGATGATATTGTTGCGACACAGGATGATAGCAGCACATCAACACCAGCAGATACAAAAACAACGATTACAATTACATTTAATTTTGGATATCCTTTCTCATATTTTACATTACCTGCACTTCCTGCTGATACGAAAGATGTGAATGGTGTAGCTGTATTGGAAGTGGATCGAGAAGTTGATACAGAAACGGGTGGCATAGTTGACCAGAGTGCTATATCTGGTTTTGAACCTGGTTCAAAACATACACTGACAATAGACTCCACTACCAAGGATGCAACGCTTCTTAGCTGGCAGACAGAAAATGGTATGGACTGGGATTTCAACAGGATGACAACTACTGATATGACATTATATGCTACCTGGGATCTGGGAAGCAGTGAGTGTACGATTACCTATATTGCGGCAGATGCAAAGGATTATGGCAATCAGACTAAAAAAGTGAAGATTGGTTCTACTTTACCCAAGCCTGATAATACGCCAATAAGACCAGGATATACTATTACAAAGTGGTATCTGGACAGTACAGCGACAAAGACAGAAGTTGACTGGAACCAGAAAGTAGCATCAGATATGACACTGTATGCGGGATGGCAGGCAAATGACATCACGATCACGTTTGATTTGAATGGAGGAATATATACCGATACATCGGCAGAAGTAATTTATGCACCAGCTAATAAGGGTGATGTTTTAAGTGATGTATTGACTGCTAATATTGATGAATCAAAGATTGAGTATACGGGGAATGAAACAGACTCATCATGGTACGAAGACCAGGAATGTTTTACTGCTACCAATATGGATGCTACAGTAAGTGCAAGTCGTACCCTGTATAAAAAGTGGACAAAGACAGACGATAAGGGATTTGTATTAAGTGCAGATGGCAAGTATTTGTATGAATATAAAGGTAATCAGGGTAGTTCAAGCAAGATAGATGTTAAGATACCTGATACAGTAACCAAGATTGGGCCTAAAGCATTTTCTGACATGAGCAGTATCAGAAGTGTAACCTTACCTTCTAACATCTCATCTATAGCAGGAGACGCTTTCTGCGGAATGGAATCAGTAGCAGATACGGTATATATATTGGCAGCAGATACTACGAGCAATTCGGTATCTTATGCGAAGGCAAATGAGTTGGCGGGTAAATATGATAAACTTGAGTATACTTCTTATCTGAAACCTGAAAGCGTTATCATGAATGTAGATAGTAGTTCTTTTGATTCCAATACAGCTTCTGGTATAAACAATGTCAGTTCTTACGTTCATGTGGCAGCCAGTGGAATTGAAGCAGATAACTACTATGTGAAAGTAAGTCCGAATACTGAAACCAATGGATTAAAAAGCTATTTTACTAATGTAGATAAACAAAGGATATATTATTTGGATATCAGTATGACAAAGGGAATATCCGGGACTCCTGATTATGATAATACTATGAACTATACAATTACATTCCCGTTGCCTGATCAGTGGCAGTCTTGGGATGTGACGAAGAATAACATGAAAGTGTATAGTAATAATAACAATAAGACACAAAGTGAGTTAGAGGAGCTTACGATTGTAAAGATAAAGGAAGATAATGGTGTAAAATGTGTTATGTTCAAAACCTGGCATTTCTCACCTTTCGTACTGACCTTTAATGGAACAGTTCCAGATAATAACGATAACAACAATAATAATAACAATAACAACAATAATAACGGCAACAATAATAACAATAACGGAGGTAATTCAGGCGGCGGCTCCTCCGATGGTGGTAACTCGTCCGGCGGCGGTGGTTCTTCTTCGGATAGTGGCTCATCTGGCGGTGGTTCTTCAAGTGACGGTTCTTCCAGTGGTGGCTCCTCTGGTAGTGGTTCTTCGGCAACAGGAAATGGCACAACAGGAACGGGAACATCAGACATTACACAGATATCTACCCAGCCGACAGGAGATGGCAGCGGACAACAGACAGGAACAACCGGTGGTGGAAGTGGTTCCGGGTCTGGTTCTGGAGCAGGACATGTGAAAGATTCCACTCCTAAGACCGGTGATCCACTGGAATACAGAACTTTACTGGTATGTGGTCTGTTTTCTATGGGCGTGTTGATGCTCCTTATTGGAAATAAGAAGAAATCTTCTCCATTTTCGCAATATCATCAGGCGTAGAATATTTCCGAATGACAGAATAGATTAACTGTATTTCATTTTTATCAAAGGAAATGTTGTTTTCCCTGCTTAGTTTTGAAAGAGACAGCAGGAAAGGCAACATTTCTTTTTGCGTCATGGAAGAACTTTTAATTACCAGTTTTTCGAGAAAAGCCAGCTTGGACTTGTCAATTCCTTCCAGAGCAGGGTCATTCATCCATTCTTTTTCATCCATGATAGAATCCTCCTATTTCATTGCTTTCATCATATTAATAATATCATTCATATTTGTTCCACTATCGAACATTCCTTCCAACGCAGACATATCAGGGAAAGCAGTTGCATTTTCTCCATCGCCGGATATCGTTTGCAACATTTCCATCATTTGCTGCATCTGACGTACGTTATCCATAGTATGCATGAGTTGGATGATTTGCTGGAAGCTTTTCTCTTCCTCAGGCGCCAGATATTTACGGATAGACTGATAAATGGTCTCAATGTCTGGTGAATCCTTGGAACATGCAGATAATACGGGAGCTTCAGGTCGTGCATTTTTCTTAATAAGCCTCATAGTGTATTGAAGTTCCATGTATTTGATCATAACTGGAAGCATGGGCATAGCAGCAGAATCTATATAGGGAAGTAATGTCTTCATAATCTGAATATGATTGTTTGTATAGAAGTGGTCAAAAACGAGTACATAGTCGTTGTCGTTATCCTGTTCTTCCATATTGCCTCCAGTTTTAATGCGAATCATTGTATCTTATGCAGCAGATAGTGGATATATGCTGGACAAAACCAATGGGTTCAAGTTACTTGAACCCATTGGGCTGGTTAGAATTGGATTAGCAGCAGCCGTTGTTATTACCGCATCCGCCACAGAAGAAGAGGAGAATGATCCAGATCCAGTTGTTGCCGCAGCAGCTATCGTTGTTGTTACCACATCCGCCGAAGCAGCTGTTGTTATTGCCGCATCCACCGCAGCAGGACAGAAGAAGGATAATCCAGATCCAGTTACTGCAGCTGTTGTTACCGCATCCACATCCGTTGTTAGAAATAGTCTGATTGCATCCGCAATTGCTTGCTGATAAGTCACTCATGTTGAGTACCCCCTAAAAGGTTTTTCTATATCTTATGAGAGAGGCGTAAAAGTGTTACAAAAGGCATTATGTATACACAAAAATAAAACACAAAAAATATAAAATAAATATATAATTGCGAAAATACTTGAAATAAACTGAAAATATAGTAAAATAATAATATATATGTAAACTAATTAAATAAACTAGATTATGTTAAATGACAGAAGAGAAACAGGAAGGAAGTATGCAGAGTGGATTTGCAATGGACCATTGATGGCAGACGTTTCCGGACACCGGAGGAATATGCGGCGGCGCAGCGGGATAAACAGCTCATTGATTCCATTACACGAGACTTGAAGCTGGATAACCCCAAAGATGTCGAGAAGCTGTATCAACAGTTAAAGAGTAGTCAGATTGAATTTGAATCAATTGTAGGAAGACAGTTTGACGATAATATCTATGAACTGCATAGAAGATTTCAGGAAGAACAGATTCAGAAGCAGGAGGAGATCAGACGTAAAAAGGAAGAACGTAAGCAGAAGCGTGAGAACGCCAAGAAGAAGCTGACTCCAAAGAAAAAAGAAAAAATAAGGATAGAAGATCTTTCACCGGAAATGAAGAAGGAAATTCTGCTGGAGATTCGAAGAAAAGAGAAGAGGCGAAAGCTTCTGATTACGATATGCATTCCCATATGTATTGTCTGCTTTGGCTATTTTGCCTTTTATTATCAATCGGCAGCTAAGAGCGCAAGTGAATTTGAATCGCTGGCAGCACTGAAAAATACTTCAAATAATATATTAAAGGCGAATTCACAAATAAACATTCATAAGGTAACAAAAGAGGATGCACAGACACCGGATATTCTTCCAGAATATGAAACATTATATAATAAGAACAAAAGACTAATCGGATGGATAAAAATTGACGATACAATTATTGATTATCCTGTTATGCAGACAGTAAATAATGAATACTATCTGAATCATAACTTTAATCAGGAGGAAGACAAGAACGGATGTATCTTCATGGATTATCAATGTGATGCAGTGAACGGGTGCGATAACATCATTCTGTATGGACATCACATGCAATCGGGCAAAATGTTCGGTACACTGAATAAATACAGTAATGAATCGTACTATGAGGCACATCCAAGAATCAAGTTTGACACCATATATAACAAAGGGGAATACGAAGTAATGTATGTGTTCCGCTCAAAGGTTTATTCGGAAGAAGAAGTGACCTTTAAGTATTATCAATTTATCAATGCCGGCTCAGCCAAGGAATTTGATTCCTATATGAATGAGATGGCGGCATTGTCATTATATGACACTGGAGTAACTGCAAACTATGGCGATAAGCTGTTGACCTTATCTACCTGTGATTATCAGGAGAATGAAGGACGGTTCGTAGTTGTGGCTAAAAGGGTGAATTAAAACGGGGAGATGCAACATGACAAAGAACACAGGAAAGAAAAGAAAGAGAAAGAATGTAAGACTGCATAGAACAGTACGTAAGACTATTGCAGCCATCTTCATGATTATGGCAGTCGTAGTGGCTGCGATTCCAGTCGAACAGCTGGGAACCATGCAGGCGAAGACAACA
>CAVBMG010000101.1:0-11424 GCA_963596435.1 Agathobacter sp. | reverse complement strand
GAATTATCGTATGGAAATTGTAGAGGATAAGGATGAGGGCGGTTTTGTGGTTTCCTTTCCGGAGCTTCCGGGTTGTATTACTTGTGGAGAAACGGTAGAATCCGCTGTTGCAAATGCTTTGGATGCTAAAAAGGCATGGTTAGAAGCTGCTATGGAAGAAGGTATTAAAATTCACGAGCCGGACAACTTAGAGGATTATTCGGGACAGTTTAAGCTTAGGATTCCCCGCAGCCTGCACCGTTCTCTTGCAGAACATTCCAAGAGAGAGGGAATTAGCATGAATCAGTATTGTGTGTATCTTCTTTCAAGAAATGATGCAGTTTATTCAAAATAGTTTAAGCTAAAACAACAATTTATATTTTGTATTATTGCCAGAAAACAGAATTGTGCCGCCTTTCTAATGCATTAGGAAGGCGGCACAATTCGTTATTTTCTCAATATTCTATACCCTATACCCTTATACATTCACCTTGCTTCGATACTCGCTCGGTGTACACTTCTTCTGTTGCTTGAAGATACGGTTAAATGTGGAGATGCTGGAGAAACCGGACTGCAGAGCCACTTCTGTAATAGACAGCTCCTGCCTTGACAGTAACAGCTCGGCAGCCTTGATTCTTCGATAGCATAAGTAGTCACAGAAAGTAAATCCCGTATACTGCTTAAAAAGCCTTGAAAAATGATATTTACTGAATCCGATGCAGTCTGCAATTTCTTCCAGATTCAGTTCTTCTGTATAGTGCTTGTCTATATAATCCAGCAGATCATTGAATTTCTTAACATATTCCTTTTGCTTATAGGATCTCACATTAGGGAAGAGGTCTTCTGTTTGAATATGGTTGTAGCCAAATTTCACGAAAAGATTGATTAAAAGAGCATAAATGGTAAGCTCGGCATATTCGTTCTTTCGGAAATATTCATTGCGCATTCTGGCAAGAAGATCATACACATCCTCATAGATATGAGAATAGGATTCTTTCGTCACGAATAAAGGAGCGGTAAGCAGCGACTTAATACCTGAGAAGCCTTTTAATCCCTCCAGACAACTGATATCCAGCAGATAGATAAAGCGGCTGCCGCTTGATGGCGCAGTCAGCTGATGGAGCTTACCGGGTGGAATGATCAGGATTTCATCAGGTCTGAGATGGTAAGAGATACCTTCTACTTCAACGTCATAATAATTATCAATGGGGATGATGATCTCCAGCGCATTGTGCCAGTGAGTAGCAAAATTGGACGTTAAGTCATTATACCAGATGCGGATAGAAGAACTGTTGCGAAAATCCACATCTTCACGTCTGTTCTCATCCAGTTCCCAAAGTCCCGGAAAGTCGCTGTTGACATCATAATATTCTGAACGTAAATCACTGATTGCAACAGGTTCCATATGTATTACCTCCCTTGTAGTGTAACTATTCAAAACCACGTATTGTTTCAATTTGTGTCCTTTTAAAATAGATACAATATGCACAATAAATATAAAACTATATAACATAAAAGATAAACAATGCACAAAACAAAATCAAGATAAAAGAAAAAATAGAGTAATATATGAGAGGTAAATGAAAATATTTGAGGATTTCATTGGATAATCAGTATAATAGCGCAAAATGTGATGAATAGATAGCAATGACTAGGAAGAATCGGACATCAAAAAACTATATGATAAAACTATCAAATGAAACATTGCCAAAACACAGGGGGAAGCAATGGCAAAACAGATAAATCAGGGAGGTAATCAAATGAAACGTAAGAAGTTAATGGCGCTATTTATGACAACAGTAGTAACAGCATCCATGCTGACAGGATGTGGCGGGGGAACTTCCACAGCAACTGACAGCAGTGCATCAGGAACAGGAAGCACAGAAGCAGGCAGTGAAAGTGCAGATGGTGATATCACAGATTTTACGATGTTCATTGCAATGCCGGGTTCTGAAATCAATGATGGCAACGAGATTCAGGAGCTGATCGCTCAGAAGACCGGAGTCAGAGTTAAGGAAACCTGGCTGACAGGACAGACCGCAGAAGAAGCAATTGGAACAATTATTGCAGGTGGCGAATATCCCGATTTCATTGATGGTGGAGATGGAACAATGTCTCTTCTAGATGCAGGTGCACTGCTTCCTCTGGATGATTATATTGAGAAATATCCTAATATCAAAGAAATGTATTCAGATGCGGAGTGGGAGAAGTTCCGTCAGGAAGATGGACATATCTACTGGATCAACGTATTCCAGAACAGCTATGGTGAAGATAAGACCACAACACACAATGATGAAGCATTCTGGATTCAGTGTAAGGTACTGGAGTGGGCAGGATATCCACAGATCAATACTCTGGATGAATATTTCCAGTTATTAGAGGACTATACAGCAGCTAATCCGACAATGGAAGACGGAACAGCATATATTCCTTATACCATGTTGTGTGATGACTGGAGATATTTTTGTATTGAGAATGCAGGACAGTTCCTGGATGGTTATCCAAATGATGGTTCTGTTATCGTAGATACCGATAATATGAAGATTGTGGATTACAACACAACAGATACTACCAAGAGATATTTCCAGAAGCTCAACGAAGAATATCAGAAGGGCATGATCGATACAGAATTCGCAACCCAGATTTATGATGAGTATATCTCCAAGCTTTCTACAGGACGTGTACTTGGTATGTGCGACCAGTGGTGGGATTTTGCGTATACAGTAAATGATGTATTCAAACAGCAGGGACTGGATCTTCAGGGATGCAACTATGTACCTCTTGGCCTGACTATTGACGAGGGTATGGAGAATCAGTGGCATACATATGGTGATACATTGAACCAGTCCAGCGGCGTATCTATTACAACAAGCTGTAAAGATCCTGATAAGGCAGCCAAGTTCCTCAATGATGTACTGGATCAGGAGATTCACAACCTGAGATTCTGGGGTGTGGAAGGTGTTGACTACCTGGTAGATGATGATGGTATGTTCTATCGTACAGATGAGATGAGAGCACAGGCAGCAGATACAGATTATAAGGCTAATCATATGTGTGGTTATACTTATCTGCCTCAGTGGCTTGGAACCAGCAAGGATGGCAAGAATGCAATGCAGCCAAGCCAGCAGACATCCGAGTTCTTCAATGGACTTGCAGAGCCGCTTGTTAATACATTCAAGGCTTACAATGCAGAATCCTATGTAGATATGCTTCATTCTGCAAAGAAAGAGACAGGTTCCTGGTTTCCTATGTATTCTTTCTCCAACAGCATGACAACAGCGACTCCTGGTGGTGTTGCATGGACCAAGATGGGTGAAGTTAAGCATGAATGGCTTCCTAAGGTAGTTATGTCAGGTGATTTTGAAAGTACATGGGACGAATATATGACAGCATATGAAGGCTGTGACCCTCAGAGCTTCCTGGATGAGATGCAGGTAGAGCTGGACAGAAGAGCAGCAATGGCTGAATAGTCCTTTATGGGAAGGGGCAGAGTTTCTGCCTCTTTCCTTTAAAAAGGCAAAGATGGAAAGGGAAGGTTATTCATATGGCTAAGAAAGAAAAAGAAACCAAGGTCAAGATTACGTGGAAAGAAATAAAACGCCAGAAATTTCTTTTGATCTGTTCAGCCTTGTTCGTTATTTATGGAATTATGTTCTATTATCTGCCTTTGGGCGGCTGGATCATGGCATTTCAGAACTATAAACCAAAGGATGGCTTGCTTCATTCAGCTTTTGTAGGATTGGATAAGTTCAAATTTTTATTTACAGATGCTACTTTTCTGCGGGTAATCCGCAACACACTGGCAATGGGCGTATTGAACCTTGTGACCAGCTTTATTATGGCGATCGTATTCGCAATTCTTTTAAATGAGATTACATCTAAAATCTGGAAGAAGTCAGTGCAGACGATATCGTATCTGCCACACTTCCTTTCCTGGATCATTGTTACAGGTATTATGCATGATGCGCTGTCTACAACAGGTATCATCAATGAAATTTTAATGAAATTACATCTGATTAACGCAGAAATCAATTTCTTTGCACATCAGAAATATTTCTGGCCAATTGTGGCTTTTGCTAATCTGTGGAAGGAGACAGGCTGGAATGCTATCATCTATCTGGCGGCGATTACAGCCATTGATCCGTGTCTGTATGAGGCAGCGTCCATAGATGGTGCAGGAAGATGGGCGAAGATTCGATATATTACGCTTCCGGGTATTAAATCTACGATCATGATTCTTCTTCTGATGAATGTAGGTAACGTTCTGAATGCAGGATTTGAAGTACAGTATCTGCTTGGCAATGGTCTGGTTCAGAATGTATCCCAGACTATCGACATTTACGTATTGAAATGGGGTATCAGCCAGAACGACTATTCACTGGGTACGGCAGCAGGTATCTTTAAGAGCGTGGTCAGCATTATTTTGATCGTTATAGCGAACCAGCTGGCTAAGGGTGCCGGAGAAGAAAGGTTATTTTAGGTGATCATTATGAAGAAAAAGAAATCCACAGCAGATATTATTTTCATAGTGTGCAATACGATATTTATGGTGGCATTTGTAATCATTACATTATATCCTGTATTGAACACTCTGGCGATTTCTCTTAACGACGGTATCGACACTGTCCGTGGAGGAATTCACCTTTGGCCTCGTAAATTCACATGGAAGAATTACATAACAGTAATACACAAACAGAATATCATGACAGGTGCTTATATCACAGTACTTAGGACCATAATCGGTACGCTGGTCTCTCTGGTAGCCAATGCATTGCTGGCATTTATCGTAAGTCGTAAGAGATTCCTGTTCCGTTCCCAGTTGTCTCTGTTCTGGGTCATCACGATGTATGTCAATGGTGGTATGATCCCAACATTCCTGGTATACAGAGGCTTTCACCTGACTGGTACCTTCTGGGTATATATCGTACCTGGTGCAGTCAGTGCATTCAATATGCTGGTCATGAGGACTTATATGCTGGGTTTGCCGGATTCTCTGGAAGAATCTGCACAGCTTGATGGAGCCGGATATTTTACGATTTTTACAAGAATTATCTCACCATTATGTAAACCAGTATATGCAACGGTTGCGCTGTTCGTGGCAGTTGGTCAGTGGAATTCCTGGTTCGATGCCATGCTTTATAACAGAATGAAGCCTGAATATACCACCTTACAGTATGAATTGATGAAGCTGCTTTCCTCTGTTATGCAGCAGAGCGGCAGTGCAGATTCCATGAAAAATGCAGCAGCAGAGGCGATTACGCCGGTATCTATCCGTGCTGCAGCGACTATGGTTACTATGCTTCCTATCGTATGTATTTACCCATTCCTGCAAAGATATTTCGTAACAGGTCTTACGATTGGCGGTGTCAAAGAATAAAAAATACAGCATTCTAAAAAAAACACACCTTTTGCAAAAAAAGGTGTATTTTTTTGCCTTTTTCCATTGCCTATAATAAAGCCATACAAAGCAAACAAAGTAAAAATAATGGGTGTAGTAAAAAAGCTTTGGGAAAAAGGAGGAAACAATATGAAGTTAAGAAAGGTAATGGCACTGACATTAGCAGGAACAATGGCACTGACAGCTGTAGGCTGTGGATCAGATGCATCTGCAACAAATGATGCACCAACAGCAAGTACTGCAACAGAAACCAAAACAGAGACTAAGACAGAAGCAGCAACAGAGACAGCACAGGCACAGGAAACATCTCTGGAAGATGTTAAGAATTTAAACGATGGCAAGCTGGTCATCTGGACACTGGCAAATGATTTGATTGATTTCGGTGAGAGATTCCAGGAAAAGACAGGCGTAGAAGTAGAAACAGTGGTTATCGAGCCAGCTAACTATCCTACGAAAGTACAGACAGCACTTCTTGGTGGTGAGTCAGAACCGGATATCATCGTTGGTGAGCCTAAGATGCTGGAAGATTTCTATGATGCTGGATTCTTTGAAGACCTGGATGCCTTTGGTGCACAGGACTACGCAGATGAAATCGTAGATTATGTATGGGAAGTTGGTCAGGATGCAGATGGTATTCAGAGAGCAATCTCCTATCAGATCACACCAGCAGGTATTTACTATAGAAGAGATATTGCCAAGGAAGTATTTGGAACAGATGATCCTGATGAGATCGGTAAGAAGTTCGCTGATTATAGCACAATTCTTGAAACAGCTCAGGAATTAAAGAATGCAGGATACAGAATCTTTTCCTCAGATGCTGAAATGAACGTATTCTCAGGAGACTCCGCATGGGTACTTGGAGATACATTAAATGTAGATCAGGCAAGACTTGATTACATGGATCTGTGTGTAGAGTTATATCAGAATGACCTGACAGCATACGCAAACCAGTGGTCAACACCATGGTATCAGGCTATGGCTGGTGAAGTTCCTATTCTGACAGCAGACATTCAGTCTTATGCAGATGATTCCGTCAATGTATGGGATGCAGACCAGTTCGCAGAGGCAACAGCAGGTCTTGATAAGACAGAAGTATTTGCATTTGGTCTTCCTGCATGGGGTGTTCTGACTATGAGAGATAACGTAGGCGATACATCCGGTAAATGGGGCGTTTGCTCAGGTCCTGCTTACGGATTTGATGGTGGTACATATATCGGTATTTCTTCTCAGTCCAACAGAAAAGAGACAGCATGGGAATTCGTGAAGTTCTGTACTCTGAATGAAGATACAGCTGACTGGTGGATTGATTACTCACAGGGTGATACCGTATCCTTAAAATCTGCATTAGAGAAGCATAAAGATGATGAGAATGCAATCTATGGCGGTGAGAAGCTGTACCAGTTCTGGTTAAAACAGGCAGAAGGCATTGATACTTCCAAGGTTACAAGATATGACCAGGCAATTGGTGATGCATTCGGCAATGCAATCTCTTCTGTAAAGACAGGTGAGAAGAGCAAAGAAGATGCACTCAATGATTTCTATGATGTCATTGAATCTACCTATCCTGAAATTAAAGTAGTCAGATAAGCTGCTTGAAAAATATGAAACCGTGTCTTGGTCTGCCTTCGGGCAGACCGCGCGGTATAGGAAAGAGGAGGACATGGTTTTATGAAGAAAAAGAGCATCAAAAACTATAACAGGGCGGGATATTTATTTGTACTGCCTTTTGTAATCGTATTTCTGATCTTTAATGTATACCCGGTATTGAGAACCCTGTATTTAAGCTTTACCAATGCAAAGATAGCAGGAGTAGGCAAGATACAGTGGGTATGGTTCGACAATTATATAAGAGTTATTACAGACAAATTTTTCTGGCGTGCCCTTGGCAATACTTTAAAAATCTGGGGCGTCAATATTGTATTACAGTTGGGACTGGCGTTCCTTCTGACTATCGTATTCAGCGATATTAAATATAAGATAAAAGGACTTGGCATCTTCAGAGTCATTTATTATCTGCCTAACCTGATTGCAGCGACTTCTGTAGCATTCCTTTTCAAAACATTACTGGATTGGCGTTATGGTACGTTCAACCAGATCATTTATCAGGTATTCAAGTTCTTTGGTAAAAGCTATAACCCCATTGACTGGCTGGGAACAGCAGCACATGCAGGCAGCACCATAGCGGTAATCAGTGCATGGATGTGGTTTGGTAATTCCTTTATTATGCTGATGGCAGGTGTGCAGGGCATATCCAGGGATTATTTTGAAGCTGCTGCAATAGATGGAGCCGGAAGATGGACAGTATTTGGAAAAATCACATTACCTTTGTTAAAACCGATTTTGCTGTATGTGGCAATCACATCCTTAATCGGTGGCTTACAGATGTTCGACCTTCCTTATCTGATGGCTGATAAGGCAAGTGCATCCTATAATTCAGTACAGACAGCGGTAATGTATCTCTATAAATTCGGTTTTGAAACTGGTACGACACAGACAGGTTATGCATCTGCAATTGCCTATATCCTGTTCCTCATCATTCTGACGGTATCTGTTGTACAGTTCAAATTATTTAATAAGGAGGATTAGACTATGAGTATCGGTGATAAAATCAAAAAAGGTATTCTCTATGTTCTTTTAATCCTGTTGGGTGCAGCGTGTCTGTTCCCATTCCTGCTGATGATCGTAAATGCAACGAGAAGCGGTGTGGAGATCACAAGATCCTTTACCCTGATTCCAAGCAACCATATCAAGGAGAACTGGGAAGTCGTATTCAGTTACTTTAACCTGTTCAAAGGTATGTGGAACAGCTTACTGGTAGCCGTACCGGCAACTCTCTTTACAGCATATTTCTCAGCACTGACAGCATATGGTCTGGCGATGTATCAGTTCAAAGGCAACAAATTGATATTTACTACGATTCTGGTATTTATGATGATTCCTGGACAATTGGGGTTGATCGGTTTCTACAATCTGTGTACGAAGTTACATCTTGTTAATTCCTATATCCCTTTGGTTATCCCGGCAATCGCAGCACCGGGAACCGTATTCTTCCTGAGACAATATGTGTTGTCGGTGCTTCCTCCCTCATTGATAGAGGCAGCAAGAATTGACGGCGCAGGAGAGTTATATTCTTTCCACAGAATCGTACTTCCTGTTATGTCACCGGGTATCGCAACCATGTCTATCATGGCATTTATAGGTAACTGGAATTCCTACCTGACACCGATGATTATCCTGAATAAAAATGAGAAATTTACGTTACCCGTTATGATGGCTACACTGAGAGCTTCTACAGATATCCAGTCCAATCAGGGTGCAATCTATCTGGCAGTTGCAATATCGGTTATTCCAATCCTGATCGTATTCTGCTTCTGCTCTAAGTATATTATCAGCAGTATTTCTGCTGGAAGTGTGAAAGAGTAAATGCTTATGAACAAAGGATATGAGTATATAGATCAATATGGAAGCTTCCGTATGGAAGATCCGCACAAATACAGTTATTTGTATTTTCCGATTGCAAATGATGCAGGAATGAAGAGTTCACTGACACCGGTTTTTGGCGGAGATGCCAAGACCGGTCAGAACACATTTCTCTTACAGCCGGTCAGCGCTGAAGAACTGCATAATAATAAGAGTACCAGAAATTTCTGGTGCAGAATAAATGACACAGATGTCATTTCACTGACAGGAGCAGGAGCTTCGGATGAAGTCACAAAATACAATGAAAATAAAAAGCAGAAACCGACTACTACATTAGAAGCCGGTTTCATGTGGCATAAGATTTATCATGAACTGCCCATGGAAGGACTTTCCAGCGAGATACTTTCCTTCGTACCGTGCACAGATGATACCGTAGAGCTTATGATGGTGACACTGCATAATAACAGTAAGGAAGCAGTGAAAGTACAGCCTGTGGCAGCGATTCCCATATACGGTAGAAGTGCAGATAATCTGAGAGATCACAGACATGTGACCAGTCTCCTGCACCGTATCTACACACTGGAAGAAGGCGTAGCCGTAAATCCTGTACTGACTTTTGATGAAAGAGGTCATAAGAAGAACCGTGTACAGTATTATGTACTGGGAGCGGAAGGCGATGGTACCAAGCCTGTCGGTTTCTATCCTGTGGTGGAAGATTTCATAGGAGAAGGAGGCAGCCTGGCAGCGCCTGGAGCCTTATATGAAGGGCTGACACCGCAAAAGGCAGGAATAGAGATTGATGGATATGAAGCACTGGGCGGTATTGTCTATGCAGATAAGAAGCTAGAGGCGGGAGAAAGTGCTTCCTGGATCATTATGATGGGGATTCAGGAGAGTGATAATGTGGAAGCAGACAGCGTATGGATGACTTCCCTGCAGCAGATATATTCCAGATATGCGTCATTAAATAACCTCAATCAGTCATATGAACAGACAAAGCAGACCTGGCGCGAACGTGTAAAAGCATCTTATGAGTCCGGGGATCATGAGTTTGACCAGTTCATGAACTGGGTAAGCTTCCAGCCGATTCTTAGAAGAATCTATGGCTGCTCTTTCCTCCCACACCATGATTATGGCAAGGGTGGAAGAGGCTGGCGTGATCTGTGGCAGGATTGTCTGGCACTGTTGATGATGAACCCTGATGGTGTACGCAGGATGCTCATTGATAATTATGGCGGTGTCCGTGTAGATGGAACCAATGCAACGATTATCGGTACGAAGCCGGGAGAATTTATTGCAGATAGAAATCATATTACCCGTGTATGGATGGATCATGGGATGTGGCCGCTCCTGACAACGGCATTCTATATTAACCAGACAGGAGATCTTTCCATATTGCTGGAAAAGGCACCTTATTTCAAAGATGCGCAGATTATACGAGGAACAGCTAAGGATGCTAACTGGAATGAGACACAGGGATGCTGGCAGAGAGATGTAAAGGGGGATATTGTACAGGGTAGCATTCTGGAACATATCCTGATTCAGCATCTGACAGCTTTCTATGAAGTGGGTGAACACAACCATATGAGGCTGCGGGGCGCGGACTGGAATGATGCACTGGATATGGCGAATGAGCGCGGAGAGAGTGTTGCCTTTACGGCAGCATATGCAGGCAATCTGAGGACTCTGGCAGAGCTGCTTGCAGCACTGGAACAGCGGATGTATGTACAGGAAGTAGAGCTTCTGGCAGAGCTGGAACCACTGTGGAAGCAGGCTTCTACAGAGTATGAGAATATTGCATCCAAACAGATGAGCCTGAATGAGTATTGTAGAAGCTGTTCTCATCAGGTAAGTGGAAGACGCAAAAAGGTTGCGATAAAGGTAATTGCTGATAAACTGACACAGATGTCAGAATGGATCATGAACCATATCAGAGAGACAGAATGGATAGAAGACAAGAATCAGGGATGGTTCAACAGCTATTATGATAATCATGCCAGAGCAGTAGAAGGACATTTTGACAGCGGCGTACGCATGATGCTGACAGGACAGGTATTTGCCATTATGTCCGGCACTGCACAAGAGGAACAGATCAGACAGATTGTAAAGGCGGCAGATGCCTATTTGTATGATGCAAAAGCAGGTGGATATCGTCTGAATACGGATTTCCATGAGCGTAAGGATGATCTGGGCAGAATGTTTGGATTTGCCTATGGTCATAAAGAAAATGGAGCTGTGTTCTCCCATATGACGACCATGTATGCCAATGCATTGTATCAGAGAGGATTTGCAAGGGAAGGCTATAAGGCTTTGCATACATTATATGAACAGGCTGCCAATTTTGAAGCGAGCAGGATCTATCCTGGAATCCCGGAGTATTTCAATGACAGGGGAAGAGGAATGTATCATTATCTGACAGGAGCAGCCAGCTGGTATATGATGACGGTTGTAACACAGATGTATGGAGTCCGTGGCAGGCTGGGAGATCTGTGTCTGTCACCAAAGCTTCTGGCAGAGCAGTTTGATGAGGAACACAGGGCGGCAGTCAGTGTGGAGTTTGCAGGAGTACCGATAGAGGTGGTGTACCACAATGACGGGCTATGTGACTATGGAGCATACAGAATAGA
>CAVBMG010000100.1:0-11678 GCA_963596435.1 Agathobacter sp. | reverse complement strand
AAGTGTTTCCATTGTTGGAATTATCCGGGTTTGTTGCGCTTCCATTATCGGAGTCTCCCGGTTTTGTGGTGCTTCCATTACTGGAGTTATCCGGGTTCGTGGTGCTTCCGTTGCTGGAATCGTCTGGTTTTGTGGTGTTTCCATTACTGGAATCTCCAGGTTTAGTCGTGCTTTCATTACTGGAGTCGCCCGGATTGCCTGTGGAATTATCCTTATCCTGGTCCGGGATAGTTGGTTTGGTATCCTCCTTCTTGGGCGGCTCTGCTGCCTGATTAACCTGTAAGGTTGCCTGGTTGGAACTTACTTTAATCTGCTGCCCATTCTGTTCACTGGTTACTGTCAGTTCACACCAGAAAGTGTATTTTCCTGCTTTATAGCCGGAAGGAATTTTACACTTGGTTGTATTGCCATTTTCTACTTTGGTCTTTTTTCCATTCTGTTGCATATACCACTGTGGTGTAATGGTATAACCCTGTTTCGTACTCTGCTCATAGGCAACTTCCATATAGCTTTCTGTATAGTCAGACTCCGCTTCTACGGAGGCTGGCTGTTTTGTAATGGACACAGGATTTACCCAGTACGCATAGAATGTCTCATCCTGAACAATATCTGATTTTCGCGCCGGTTCACCTGACGTACTATAATAACAGGTTCCCCTGCCATCTTTTTGCCGGTAATAGCCTGCAAATAATCCATCTTCTCTGACTGGAAGCGTAATATCGGGCATCTGCTTCCCATATGCCGCTGTAATAGTCTCTACCACATTGCCATAAGCATCTTCCAAAGTTACTGTATACTCTCTCGGTACATTGCGGTATACTGCGATATAATTTTTGTTCTCTGTAACCGGTGATTGCACGGTGTCTACCCCTGTTAGGTTCTCTTTACGTCCTGTCTCCATATCGTCCCAACCAGTAAAGGTATAATTGTACTGTGAGTCAGCCTTTCTGACCGGTTCTGTCTTCACTGGATAGTCAACCATACTTCCCTTTGATGCAGTGACGCTGCCCAGTAAAGTCATATCATAATTGAAATAATTAAGAGTCAGTTGTTCTTGTGGACATTGTGTAATTACTATTTTGCCATTTCCTAGTCTTACACCTGCTGCCGTAGAAACATTTCGGCACATTTCTGCATTGTAATAGTTGGTTCCTCCATATGCCTGTTTATTCTCTTCAATAACATCTTTAGATTTTCCGCATACTAAACGATACCCTTCTATGGCTCCATTGTCCTTCCCACAATCCCGCTTGGTATGTGTCCACGAACCATCTGTAATGAAGTCCGAATCCATATCTCCTTCATTGCTTCCCCATTCTCCGCACACACTGCAATTGGCTTCTATATAGCCCGGCTGATCATCACTGACTCTGAAATTTTCAAATGTTCCGCATTGCACAAAACAGCTGCCATCATGAGTATGTCTGATTTCTCCTGTGTAACAGCCGCCACCTGATTCTTCGCTGCCTGTGTGCTCATGGTATCTGGTATAGCCACTCTGTCCACCCTGATAACCACCACCGCCACCGGCTGAATTTGGTTCTGAACTGGATTCTCCTATTGATAAGTCAGGCATGATTCCCCGATTTCCGCCACCACTTTCTCCATTTAAAATATCCGTAGCTCCACCTCCACCGCCGGCAACTGCTACTGTAACTCCATTGATTACCACCGTTGTGGCGCCGCCTCCGAAAGTCAAAGTTCCCTGACCTCCACCCTGGCTGCCATCGCTTCCACCAATACGAAGCTCTACCTGATCATTCTGGTGAAGACTGACCTGCATATTGACCATACCGCCTTTTCCACCTGTGTGTTCCTGATAAGAACCGCCCTGCGCACCATATAATTCAAATTGATAGATGCCGTCACTTGCTACTGTAAAATCCTGACTGGCTTCATATTCCCAATGGTCAGGCTCACTTGCTACCCTCTCAGGACTCATTGTCACAGCCGCCGTCATCAGTGTTATGATTCCTTTCTTCATCCATATTGCATTCATTGAACTGCTCCTTATTCCGTATTCATTCACATTTGTCACGTAACAAGGCGGTATGTTATAGTACTTTAGTCTCATTTGCAATAGATGTTATGATTCTTTTAAGGTTATTGCCAAACATAAAATTCATAAAAACATAAACAAATCATAAACTGACATCTTTTTCCCTAAACAAAAAAGCCAAATATGCTTGCAAATCCAAGGATTCACAGCCTATCTGGCTTTTTATTATATATAAAAAATATTCCCCCGTAGTTTATAAACGAATTTATACTTTATTCAAATACAATCTGTCTGCCGTGCGCTCTTCCGTATTCCTCCAGGCGCTGCCTGAAATGTTCTACCCCCTCTGTATTGCCGGCAAGATTATGCAGAAGCATAATCCTTACAAAGGTATCATATGCCTGTTCTCCCAGCGCATCAAGATCTGACATCTGTGTCACTTTTACAAAAGTCAACAGTGCCATCAGGTTATCACCACATGCCTGATGTGCACAACCAAGCAGATACCCATATTCTGCACCTTTGAAACGGTCGGCATATTTCATCAGATGCTCTCTGGCTTCCTGTCCTCTATCCAACTCCAGTAAAAGTCTGGCATAGGCTGGAACTGCCACCTTCATAAAGCCTTTTTCCGGGTTATCATTCCTGGCAAAGCACTCTGCATAAGCCTTGGCGGCATCATCATATCTCTTCAATATGTAATAGGACTGTCCCATCTGGAAATACAGATAATCATCAAAAGGCGTCTCCCCCAGTGCAGACTGCAACATCGTCAGGTTTCTCGCCTGTTTACGCTCCATCTCCTCCGGTGTAATATCATATCCATGGTGCTCAACCTCTACAGGCAGACGATAAGTACTCAGGCATACCTCTTCCAGATTCACCTGATTCTTCGGCGTAATCTGCTCATGAATACGAAATCTGTACTCGAAGAAATTACGATTGTAGAAACGTGGAACCTCTTCTGCCTTATAGGTATGTTCTCCATCCGGCTGCGTGTATACATTCGTCAAACCCATCATTCCAACATGGCGAAGATGCTGCTGCATACAGATACGCAAAGCCTTTTCATCAAGCTGAGTCAGATATTCATCGCAGTCCAACACCAAAATCCAGTTATTAGATGCCTGCGCTGCTGCAAAATTGCGGGCTGCACTGAAATCATCAATCCAGGCGAAATCATAGACTTTATCTGTATAGCGGGCGGCAATCTGTCTGGTATCATCTGTCGAGCCGGTATCCACTACGATAATCTCCCAGGAATAACGGCGCAATGCCTTGAGACAGTTCTCAATATATTTTTGTTCATTCTTTGCAATGATGCATACTGAAATAGGAAGTTTTGTCATTTTCGTTCTCCACCTTAGCTGTTTACTACACGTTCTTTCTCACGCATGCATGCTTCATATTTACCCTGAAAAACCTCTGCCATCTTCTCATCGCCCATATCACGGTACAATTCAATGATATGTTCATAGCAGTGCAGCAGATTTTCGCCCAACGTATCTGCATCTGCCATGGTCGTTGTTTTCACATAATAAAGCAATGCTTTAAGCGGCTGTCCATTATCCAGGCAAACGCCTGCATAGGTGAACTGGAACTTCGCTGTCTTGCATCGTCCTGCATAACGATCCATCAATGCGAGAGCATCCTTCTCCCTGCCTACTTTTACATAAGCTTTGGCAAGCGAAATAACCATAACCTGCACATAGATAAATTCCGGTGAAGGATCACTGGCAAGACCTCTTTCATAGAATGTAACGGCTTTTTCATGGTTGCCAAGGATAAATTCTGACTGACCGATTTGGAAAAGAGTATAGGAATCGTCAGGATCACGTTCCAGATTCTTATATAAAAGGCTTAAGTTTCGTCGCTGCTTATCCTGCATTTCTTCCGGTGTCAATGCGTAACCATGGTGCACAACTTCCATAGGAAGCAGGAAGCACTGCATCATTTCTTCTCTCTTCGCCATGTCCCTGGAGCACACCTGCTCATGAATTGGATAATCAAATGTATAAAAGTTCTTATTATAGAAGCGGGTCACGTCATCCGTTCCATATCCTGTCTGTCCATTCTCATCCAGAACCAGATTCTTGAGCCTGATTACTCCTGTATATCTTGGAAACTTCTGCATCAGAATACGCATGGTCTTCACATCTATGCTGTTTACATATTCATCACAGTCCAAAGACAGTATCCAGTTATTAGACGCATGCTGCGCACAGAAGTTCCTGGCTGCGCTGAAATCATCAAGCCAGGCAAAATCCAGCACTTTGTCCGCATATCGGGACGCAAGCTCCTTTGTCCTGTCTGTAGAACCTGTATCTGTAACAATAATTTCAAAGCCGTATGGCTTTAATCTCTTTAAACATTCTTCGATATTCTTCTCCTCATCTTTTGCAATGAGGCACACGGAAATCGGCACCTTAGACATATATAATCCCCTTTATGAACAAACGATTTAGTAATTGCAAAGTGAGTATCCAGAGTGGGACGAATGATGCTGCTATACAAATGCAACACAGACCCACTCTCGTTACGTGAAAAACGTAGCAGTACATAAGGCGCTAAAAGACAGCGCCTAAGTGCTGACGTTTTTCAAGTGCATGCTTATGCATTTATTAAATCTGTACAATTCTGCATCTACAATGATGCACTTGCAATTATGCTATTTTTTATTTTATAGTTGAATTGTAGCACAATTTGAATTTATTTTCTATATTATATAAACATTTTATGTAAATTATTTGCAGCTATTCAGAATTATGTAAATCGGAGAAAATATAATTGCTTGTAAGTATGTCAAACACAATTTACATGGTATTATATCTACAAATATACAAGCATCAGATAGACTTGTTATCCACTAAGGCTGCGAATCGTTGTCTTTATGCATATGGGGTTGAATCGTTATATTACTTGTACACAAAAACAGGGCTACCCAAATGAGGGTAAGCCCTGTCATTTTCTTCGTTATCCTTGTAAGAGTGATAACACTCCCTGATTTGCCTGATTTGCCTGTGCAAGCATTGCCTGTCCTGCCTGCTGCAGAATATTGGCATTGGCATTTCGTACCATTTCTTCTGCCATATCTGTATCACGAATTGCAGACTCTGCTGCTGTGGTATTCTCCACAATATTATCCAGGTTGTTTACGGTATGCTCCAGTCGGTTCTGTACAGCACCGAGAGCAGAACGTTGTCTGGATATCTGTTGTAGCGCATCTCCCACCACATCTATCGCATCCGTTGCATTATTTCCTGTCTCATCTACAATACCGATATTGTAGCTTGCCAGTTTATCAATGCCGATGCCTGCTGCCGTCAAGGTATCAATCGTTGCAGATATCTTATTTCTGCGGTCACTCTGTGCACCTACATGAAGATTGAAGGTAAGTCCTTCTGCAACCTGCTGGGATGACTGCGTAATATACTTTGCAATCGTAGCCGGTGCTCCCAGCCCCTTAGTCTGCGCATAGGCTAATGCGTTTTTATAAACGGTAGTAGACGTACTGCTGAATACTTCATCTGATATTCTCGCCTGGGCTGTCGTATAAAGACCGCCTGTATAGTTACCGTTTTTATCAAAATAATTATTCAATGCAATTCCAGAAATCTCCTGTCCGTCTGCATTATAGAGCTTCTGCATGCTTTCATCGCGCTCCAGATATTCATCTGTCCACTCAAAATCCTTATTATCCAGCATCTGCTCTTTAACTCTGTCGCTGGTTCCATTCTCTCCATCCAGAATGTCCACCAGACGGTACTGATCCAGTATGGTGTTCTCATCATCCAGATACTGTGTCATATCTGTATCTTTGGTGATATGGGTTACTGTATTATTGGCTGTATTGTAAATATAAAGATCCTGTTTGGCTTTTACAACAGAAGTGGAACCGTCAACATAGAGATCGTTGCCATTGACTGTATCAGAATCCAGCTCGGCATTGATAAATGCCACATAATCCTCTGTGTTCAGAACACCCTGCCCTTTGTTCACAGTACTTGTAGTCTTGGACAGATACTTGGTTATATCACTGCCCTGGCTCATTTTATCCGCACCAAGGGCAATGCTTGGTCCAGAATCCAGTACCTTTCTGTCCACTACATAAATATTATTGGTACCCACATAGTTCATGCAATATGTGGTCGGATTCTTGAGATTTGGAATTGTATTTCTTGTAAAAGTCGTAGAATAGTTCGTAATGTATACACTTGTGGTCGGTCCTGTCTGATCGCCTTTTAGTAAAAATGTCTCATTGAACTTCGTGGTCTCAGCGATACGATCAATCTCCGATACCAGCTGATCCAGTTCGTCCTGGATATACTGACGGTCAGATGTGGAATTAGTGCCATTTGCCGCCTGTACACACAATTCGTTCATTCTCTGCAGCATATCCTGCACTTCAGCCAGCGCTCCTTCCGCTGTCTGTACACAGGAAATACCATCTTCTGCATTGGACGCAGACTGTGTCAGTCCACGCACCTGCTTACGCATTTTCTCAGAAATAGCCAGTCCCGCTGCATCATCTGCTGCACGATTGATCTGATAGCCGCTGGAAAGCTTCTCCGTAGAACCTGATACTGTCTTTGTAGTCATTCCCAACATTCTATTGGCATTCATTGCCATAAGGTTATGCTGTACTACCATAAGTTTCTCCCCCTGTTATGAAAAGGCGCCAGCCACGCTGATGCGGTGACTGGCGCGTATGAAAACTATCTCCCCTATATATAACCTTCTTACGATCTGCACTACTGTAACAGGCTAAGTACTCCCTGATTAGCCTGATTAGCCTGTGCCAGCATGGACTGTCCTGCCTGCTGTAAAATGTTGGAATTGGAATACTTCACCATTTCCTCTGCCATATCTGTATCACGGATAGCAGACTCAGCAGATGTGGTGTTCTCCACAACATTATCCAGGTTCTTGATAGTATGCTCTAATCGGTTCTGAACAGCACCTAATGCAGAACGCTGTCTGGATACCATATTGATGGCATCTGCAATGACGTCAATGGCATCTGTTGCATTGTTACCTGTAGAATCCACAATACCGATATTGTAGCTTGCAAGCTTGTCGATACCAAGACCTGCTGCTGTCAAGGTAGATAACTCTACCTGAACTTTGTTATTTCTATCAGAATCCGAACCTGCATGAAGCTGTACATCAAGAGCTGCTGCCACCTGAGTGGAGGACTGGGTGATGTAGGCATTAATGGTAGCGGCTGTAAATTCTGTCATGGTTCCATTTACAAATTTGCTCATCGTTACTGTATTATTAAATACTTCATCAATAGCTCTAGCCTGAGAAGTTGTATATAATCCACCCTTATAGTTGCCGTTTTCATCAAAATATTTATTCAATGCAACACCTGATACAGCCTGTCCATCGGCATCATAGAGCTGCTTAGCAGAAATATCTCTCTCCAGAGAATCATCCGTCCATTTAAATGCTTCTCCATTGGTGTAGGAATCCTGTACTCTTTGTGACGTTGCCGCACCACTGTCTACTACATTGGAATCTCCGTATAAGATATCTACCAGACGATATTTGTCCTTCATAGTATTATCATCATTCAGATATTCTGTCATTTCTGTTCCCTGTGTAATTCTTGTCACAGTACTATTGGCTGTATTGTAAATGAATAAATCACGGTTAGCTCTTACTGTAGAAGTAGTTCCATCATTTGACAAATCGCGCTTGCTACCTGCATTGGTTACACCTTCTACATCTCCGTTCTTACCATCCATTACCTTAGAATCCAGCTCCACATTTACAAATGCAACGTAAGACGCTGTATTCAGTGTTGCCCCAGCCTTGTTCACCCCTGTATTGGCTGCATCAGTTGCCTTTTCCATAAATTTGGTAATATCATCACCATTCTGAATCTTATTGCCGGTAAGTGCTTTATTAGAACCTGAACTATAAATAGAGGCTGATACTATATAAATATTATTAGTACCTACATAATTAGTCTTATAGTCAATACCTTTTGTATTATTAGGCAGATCATTCTTTGTATATGTTACAGAATAGTTGGTGATGTACATACTCTTAGTTGGCTTGGTATCATCACCTTTTAACAGATAAGTCTCATTGAACTTTGTAGTCTCTGCAACACGGTCAATTTCTTCGATCAGCTGATCAAACTCATCCTGAATATACTGACGGTCTGTTTCAGAATTAGTACCGTTGGCAGCCTGTACAGCCAGTTCGTTCATTCTCTGCAGCATATCCTGCACTTCAGCCAGCGCTCCTTCCGCTGTCTGTACACAGGAGATACCATCCTCTGCATTTGAAGAAGCCTGTGAAAGACCTCTGATCTGTTTTCTCATTTTCTCGGAAATTGCAAGTCCTGCTGCATCATCCGCTGCTCTGTTGATGCGATAACCGCTTGACAATTTCTCAGTGGAGCCTGATGCCTCCTTGGTCGTAATGCCAAGCATTCTGTTAGCGTTCATAGCCTGAAGATTGTGTTGTACTACCATTCTCTTATACTCCCCTTTTCTTTCATGATTAACCGTGTCTTTCTTCGTCATTATAATCAACGACTCAGGCACAATTTTACTCTGTTCCCTTAACTTATAGGTTTCTCTGAACGATTACTGTAAACTAATTATGCTATTGGTTTATGTCAATAGCGTTTTCAGTAAATATATCGGACTGAATTGTCAGAAAATTAATAGATTAACATATAATTTTTAAATAATTTGTTTAAAATAAAAAATTTACATAAAAAGGTCTATGGAATTCACTCCATAGACCTCTGTATATTCGTTTCTATTTACTTACACATTACTTACACAATTCTTTTACTACATCTGAAGACTGATTAGCCTGTGCCAATACAGAATCATTGGCATTTTCCAGAATTCTGCGATTCGCTGCACGAATCATATCATCTGCCTTATCTACATCCAGAATATTACTCTGTGATGCAAGCACATTCTCCAATGCAACATTCAACTCTTCTTCTGATAAAGCTGATTTTCTGCTGTTTACATCTGATATTGCAACTTCAACCTCTTTGTCTGCTGCCTGTGCAGTAGTCTGCTCCTGAACCTTTGTGCCGGGTTCCTCCTTGGATAATGCTGCTGTGTAATTCTGTTCCGGCTTCTTGTTGACTTCCATGTGATTTGTTACGAGCATACTGACCTCCCCTTTTTCAAATCTAGTCGGATATAAAATCCGCCCCTATATTTCCTTGTTACGTCACATTCAGAATACTATTATTTACAGAATTTGTCAACATAATTTTATTAATTGTATATACAATTATGTCATCTTTTTTAGATAAAAAAACTACAGTACCAAATATCTGATACTGTAGTTCTGTATTTGCTCTTATAACTTCTTAATAGATTCTGTAAACTCCTCTACAGTCATGTCTGCCTTAGCAGCAGCTGCTTCTATTGTGAGAGTTCCATCATTTATTAAATCCTGCAACAGGCTTAGTTTTCCTTGGGTTATTCCTTCATTCTTCCTGCGTTCCATTAACACTTCCACTGCTTCACACACATTCACTACCTCCGTTCCTTTAGGAATCTGAAATTTCGTATTGGTGACTTCTCTGATTACCTGAGCGGCATTGAACTCTAAGTGTTCCATTCTCTGATTATTCTTCATATACTGTGTAAACTTATCCGCATCCTTTGAATATTTGATGTAACACAATACCTCTCTCAGACTCGTTTGAAACTTATCCATCTCAGCAGCATCAATCTGTGCTGGATCTATCAGTTTAATTCTATAGTCCGGGATATGTTTCAGCAAATTCTTATCCGTTACTGCCATCATTTCATGAAGCGACATCGGAGCATCCCATTTATCTGCACCAAAATGAATTACCAACGTAATTACTGGAATCAGTTTATCATCCTTGTGAAATCCGGACAGAAATTCTTTCCTAGTCTGATTCCCCTTCTTCCGATTTCTTGCACTGATTTCTGTTACCTGCTTCCCGTACTGCAATGCATCATAAATAATATTTCTAACCGGCATAGCATAGTGAACATCTGTCTGAGATTCTACTCCTAGTAACACATACGCTGCCGTATCATCTGTCATTACAGTAGTCATTTTCAATATATCCCTATATTTCTGGACTGCCTCTGCCTGCCGATTATCAGTATTATCCACTGCAAAAGGTACTGCCAGTTCAGTTGTGTCCAGTTCCTTTAGTTTTTCAGGTTGAATCACATTCTCCCCATCATACAGCAGAAAATTGAATGCATCTGCAAAAACAGTATTTTCTCTCATATACTGCTTTGTGACCGTATCTGCCATTCCCATTGTATTTATTGCCTTTCTTCATTATAGTATCTCTGAACATACTGCGCAACTACATTCAGGATCGTTCGCTTTACTATACTGAGAAGATCAATATAAATCAATAGGATTTATGAATTGTTTAAGTGTTTTTTATACTCATCTACAGTCATATTTGCTTTAACTGTTTAAAACTCTATTTCTCTCTTTCAGGCATTCTTCGTATTTATTCTGAAACAATGCTGCCATCTTTTCATCTCCCATATCACGATACAGTGCAATGATATTCCCATAACAATTAGTCAGTCCTTCTCCAAGAGTATCCACGTCTGGAAGCATTGTTGTTTTCACATATAATAAGAGTGCTTTAAGTGGTTGTTCATTGTCCATATAAATAGACGCATGTGTAAACGTATACTTAGCTGTCCGATACTCCTTCTCATATTGGTTCATCAGTTCCAGTGCTTCCTGCCTTTTATCCACTTCTATATATGTTCTTGCAAGTGACATAACCATAATCTGCATATAAGGTGCATCAAGCGGTGGCATAAGCTCCATGCCACGCTCATAGTAAGTCTCTGCTATTTCGTAATGATGTAAGATAAATTCTGACTGCCCAATCTGGAAACACAGGTATGCATCTTTCGGATTCTTTTCTAATGCCTGATACAAAATAGCCAAATTACGTTTCTGTTTCTTCTCCATCTCTTCTGCTGAAATCGCATAACCATGATGAATGACCTCCATAGGAACCAGAAAAGTCTTCATCTGTTCATTACGCTTCTTGTCATCTATTGGACATATCTGTTCGTGAACCGGATTCTCATAATGGTATAGTCTCCTATCATACATCCTGATTACATCATCTACACTATATCCCTGTGTACCATCTTCCTTATTCACTAAGTTCTTCAGTCTAAGAACTCCTGTATAATCTGGTACTTTCTCCATAAAAAGTCTCAGTGTGTTCAAGTCCGCATCAGCTACATATTCATCACAATCCAATACAATAATCCAGTCATTAGAAGCATGGTCTGCACAAAAATTTCTGGCAGCACTAAAATCATCTGTCCAAGTATAGTTCAATACCTTGGAAGCATATTGAAGAGCAATTTCCTTAGTTCTATCCTGTGATCCAGTGTCTGTCACTACAATCTCAAAACCGTATGGCTGCAGGCGTTTCAAACATTCTTCTATATATTTCTCTTCATTCTTCGCTATGATACATACTGTAACTGGTAATTTAGTCATTTGAATTCCCCTATTTTGTCGTAATAGATATGATTTATTATATCATATTATCTGTTAATTGTATGTGTTTTATATACAGTTTCATTTTTTCTTTATTTTGAAAACTAGGTAATTGCGAAACAAGTTCGCAATCTTGATTGAAAACAAGGATAGAATCCTG
>CAVBMG010000099.1:0-11689 GCA_963596435.1 Agathobacter sp. | reverse complement strand
TAGAATATAAGCCAGACGCTAAGACGCAGAGCTGTTTTCTTTGGAAAATGGGTCTGCGTTTTGTGTATAAATTCTAAAGTACGAAAGGAAGAGAGTATGGAGAGTAGAGATTATCAGTTTTTTCATGAAAACGAAGTAAAAGTAACCCTGAATATGGTCAGAATTTTACGCTGGTTGATACTGGCTTTTCCGGCGATTATGATTTTTTCTGCAGTGGGATTGTTTCAGTCAGAGATTTCGGATCTGTTGGTCATGACAGGCATTGGG
Source organism: Agathobacter sp. (assembly GCA_963596435.1). Classification (GTDB taxonomy): domain Bacteria; phylum Bacillota; class Clostridia; order Lachnospirales; family Lachnospiraceae; genus COE1. Next base: position 11,422 of record CAVBMG010000099.1, on the reverse strand, counting down.
CTGATCGTGACAATGGGACCGACTATTGCATATAAAGCGGGTGTTCCATCAAACGTATTAAAATACATAGTATTGGTGGCATTGTGTGCTTTATTGACTATTATGGCGAGCAATGCGGCTGTAGGAATCTATATGACCTATGCACTTCCTATAGTGTTCAGCATTTTCTATTATGATAAAAAGCTGACCTTGCAGACTTCTATATTCAGTTATCTTTTTCTGGTACTTTCCCTGTTTTTGCGCTCAAAAGGGGTGAAACAGGTAGAATTTGATACGAATTTTACATGGTTTGTAAGCAGAAGTGTTGGATTTTTAATTGAAAATATCGTTATGGCGCTGGTATGTGTTAAAATCGCTGAGGGAGCCAGAAAAGTGCTGGAAAGCCTGAATAATACACAAAAGGTAGCAGTTCTCGTAGAAGAGTGTAATCAGGCATCGACAGAGTTACGTGCAGAAACCGTAAGTTTTAAAGAGAATATTGCAGAATTTCGCAGTACAAATGAGCAGATCACTATGGCAGCAGAACAGACTTTGTTGGACTGTGATGGAAATGAACAGCTTGCCATGGAACTGAATCAGGAAACGAGAACTGCCCTTGCCAATGCAGAACACATCAGAGAGCAAAGCAATCAGATGGTTGGCATTGCAGGTGATACTTATGAAAAACTGGGTGAATATATCACATATATGACAGATACCGCAGCAAGTATGGAGAAGATGCGGGAGACTGCTACAGATACGGAGAGTTCTATTGGGCGGTTGCAGAACGCCATGGATGAAGTGTCAGAGTTTGCGCAGACCATAGGAAGCATTACCGCACAGACAAATCTTCTGGCATTGAATGCAAGCATCGAAGCTGCAAGAGCAGGGGAACATGGTAAAGGCTTTGCTGTAGTAGCGGAAGAAGTGCGGGTTTTGGCAGAGAATTCCAAGACAGCAAGTGAGTCCATCAAAGGAATCATAGGCAATATAGGAGAACTTCTGGAAAAGGTTCAGGATGCGAATAAGCGAAATGTTACTTCAATAGAGGAAGGACTTTCACAGATTGATGGAGCAAGACAAGAGGCAGAACAGATTGGTAAAATGCAGACGGATTCCAGAAAAATGGCTATGCAGGTATTGGAAGCCTGCGAGGAGACAGAGAATTTTGCACATAAACTTGGGGATACTTCTGAGCGGATGCAGGAACTGGTGGCAAGTCTCCGGGAGCAGACAGGTCATGTAGTGGAACAGGGTAAGAGCCAGAAGACAGTGAGCGATAAGGCAGAGAATGCTTTTCTGCGGGTAGAGGATGTGGCTGACAGACTGGTACATATCGCGGGGGTGGATGAGCAGATATAGTTGATTGTACACCAGTGCCAAAATTTTATGAAAAGAATGGATTTATTGTCTGTAAACATGTTATATTTATGACAAAAGAAATTTAGAAATGATATTTGAAACAAAATCTTCACGACGTGAGGAAATATCTGACTATTGTTATAGAATAGATGAGGTCAGACTCTATGCAAGGAAATTATAGGCGGTTAATAAAAGGGAAAAATAGGGCAGTTTTTCAGTTATTTGAGTTGATTTCTGAAGCCCCAAAGTATGAGCTTTGGACAGATAATAAAAGTTATATTATGATGCAGTCTAATGAGAATACACCAATTTGGATTTGGCTTGATGAGAAGATAAGCGATAATATACAAACCCAATATCATATCGTTGATATTATGAAAGAAAGAATATCTAAAAATCCAAACGTTCATTTTAATGCTGAGCCAGACAGATTTTCTACAGTCATACCGTATTTGGAAAATGAAGTTAATAAAAAAGTAGTAGCTGTCATGCAAATGAATGCATATGTATGGAAGCGCTTACCAATTGTAAATAAAAAAGGCAATATGATACCGGCAAGTGATAAATACTCAGGAGAAATGCAGAAGCTGCTGATCCAGCTTGTAAAAGATGGAGAACATGAAGATATGCCTGTGGAAACAGCAAAGCAGGTTGTTGATTCCATGATTGCATCCCAAAATGTATTTTTGTGGAAAGATGAGGGCGAGATTTGTTCCATGGCAATGATTGCTCATAGAGGGGAGTATTTCACCAGAATCAATACAGTTGTTACAGACCGGAGTAAGAGGGGAAAGGGATATGCAGGAATGTTGGTTTCTGAAATGTGCAGAAACGAGCAACAGAATGGAAATGAGATAATGCTGTATGCTGATGCAGACAATCCGGCATCTAATCGGCTGTATCAAAGAATCGGCTTTGAACAGGTTGGACTGATTGCAGAATATAAAATAGAAAAGAAATTTCATCCATAAAAGGGAGACGGGTATGAGCTATAATGTTACCAAAAACAGACTGGAAAAGCAGCAGATTTATGATATTGTACGACATACATTTGGAAAAAGCATCGAAGTAAATACATATATGGAGCTTCTGGATGGCTTCTGCAATACTGCATATCGGATAAAACTTTCAGATGGAAGAGAAGTTGTACTGAAAGTAGCGCCGAAGAATGGAATAGTGATGATGTCCTGTGAGCAGGGAATGATGCAGACAGAAGTAAAGGCAATGACATTGGCGCGGCAAAAGGGAATGGAGGGCGTGCCCATGGTCTATGCCTTTGAAGAGGATTCTGCTTTGAGTGGGAGTTCCTATTTTATCATGGAATGTCTGGAAGGTGACAGCTATGCAGCAGTAAAGCAGAAGATGACACAAGCGGAACAGCAGACCATAGATTGTGAAACAGGAGCATATCTGCATCATTTGAATCAGCTCAAAGGGGAACGATTCGGACACTTCTGGATGAAAGAGCTTCAATGGGATGACTGGTTCGCCGCCTTTTATCATTTGATGGAAAACATAATAGAAGATGGGAAAAGGGTCAATATTGATATTGGAGTATCTTATGAAACGATACTTGACAGACTAAAGCAGCATCGGGAATATTTTAGAGAAGTTGAACAACCCTCATTGATTCATTTTGACTCCTGGGATGGTAATATATTTGTAAAGAATGGGCATTTTCATGGAATGATCGACTGGGAGAGAGCAATGTGGGCGGATGGACTGATGGAAGACCATTTCAGATATCATGTAAGAAATGCTGCCTTTTTAGAGGGATACGGAATACAAGAAATGACAAAAGCCCAGAGAATCCGGTGTGCATGGTATGACGTGTATCTGTACTTGATTATGATGTTTGAAGGTACTTATCGTCACTATGAGACCAATGACCAGTATGTATGGGTGCATGGATTGTTTGAAAAGGTCTGGGAGACGATGCAATAGGAACAAGTTCTTTTGTAAAATAAAAATGAGGTTGCGAAAACGGTTTTTAACCTGTACGATAGAGGTATGAACATGGAAGGGAGCAAAATTATATGAGAAACAGATACGTTATGGCTCAGTAGTCTGAGCTTAAAATAAAAGAGATGAATAGTTAAGCTCAGATGAATCCCCAAACAAAGACAGGAGGATTATCATGAGCCAGTTAAGAGCAGAAGAGATTCTGCCCCGTGAACTAATAGAGACTATTCAGCAATATGTCAGTGGAAAGAGTATATATATTCCATGCAGGGAGAAGAAAGACTGGGGGAGTCAGACCCAGTCCAGGCAATATTATGGGATGAGAAACCATGAAATATGTGAAAAATACAAGAATGGAACATCCGTAGTAGAACTTGCAACAGAATATTCCTTATCTGAGAAAAGCATCCAGAGAATCATAAGAACAACGGTTAAAGCACAGTGATTGCAGAATCATTTAAAGTATATCATCGTTGTGGCGGATGCGGGAAAAAACAGGAATTTCTAAATTCTGGTAAATTCAGAGTCAATGCCAATGGTAATCGTGTGGATGTATGGCTGATCTATAGATGTAAGAAATGTAAACATTCCTGGAATCTTACAATATATGAGAGAAAGAAGCCAGCTAAGATAGCACCACAGGAGTATGAGCTTTTTATGGAGAATGATGCTGAGCTTGCCAGACAGTATGGAAATGATATAGAATTTTTAAAAAGAAATAATGCTGAATTAAGATGAAGAGGCGCCAAGGCGTCTCTTTTGGTGCTATATATTTATTTGCATTTGATAAAAGGAGAAGTCAGGATATGAAGTGGTTAATTGCATCTGATCTGCATGGATCAGCTTATTACTGTAGAAAGTTGCTGGAAGCATATGATCTGGAGAAGGCAGACAGAATGCTTCTGCTTGGAGATATTTTGTATCATGGACCAAGAAATGATCTGCCAACAGAGTACGCTCCGAAACAGGTCATTGCCATGCTGAATGCGCGCAGGCAGGATATTCTGTGTGTACGTGGTAATTGTGACGGGGAAGTAGACCAGATGGTGCTGGAATTCCCGATTATGGCAGATTATTGTGTCCTGGAATTGGGAAAAGGCATTGTATACGCAACTCATGGTCATCATTTTAATGAACAGAATCTGCCGCCTTTACATAAGGGAGATATCCTGCTGCATGGTCATACCCATGTTCCAAAATGTGTAGAACATGAGGAATATGTCTATCTCAACCCCGGTTCTGTGTCTATGCCCAAAGAAGACAGCTGGCATGGATATATGACGCTGGAAGATGGAGTTTTCCTGTGGAAAGATTTTGATGGAAATGAGAAAATGCATTTTGTGATGAAAGGAATCAGAGAGTAATGTATACTTTATTATTATTGTTGATTTATCTGGCTTTTATCAGTCTGGGACTTCCAGACTCTTTATTGGGCTCGGCGTGGCCTGTGATTCATCAGGAGCTTCATGTGCCATTGTCTTATGCCGGCGCAGTGACAATGATCATTTCGTTTGGAACAATATGTTCAAGTCTGATGTCTGAACGGCTGACGAAGAAGCTGGGAGTGAATATTGTAACGGTATGTAGTGTCCTTTTGACCGCAATCGCACTGTATGGCTTTTCCACGGCATCAGCTTTCTGGATGCTGTGTCTGTGGGGGATTCCATACGGACTGGGGGCAGGAGCCATAGATGCCGCACTGAACAATTATGTCGCATTGCATTATAATTCCAGACATATGAGCTGGCTTCACTGTTTCTGGGGCGTGGGTACGATTATCAGTCCTTATATCATGAGCTATGCCCTGACTACGTCAGTATGGCAGAACGGTTATCGTATGGTGTCTTTTCTGCAAATGGGCATTACGGTGATTCTGTTCGTGACACTTCCCGTATGGAAGGTCAACCGCAAGGCAAATGAGCAAAAGACAGAGCAGGCGGCAGTAATCGGGATTCGGGGCGCATTGAAGATCAAGGGAGTTCCACAGTTATTGCTTGGCTTTTTCTCCTATTGTTCATTAGAGTCCACGTTATTGTTATGGTCCAGCAGTTATCTGGTAGGAGCAAAAGGCGTGACAGCGCAGAAAGCGGCGGCATTTGCATCTCTGTTCTGTATTGGAATTACAGCAGGAAGATTCCTGTCAGGCTTTGTAACGGAAAGGCTTGGCGACTATAATCTGATCCGCATAGGAACCGGTATTATGCTGCTTGGATGCATCGCAATGATTCTTCCTGTAAAGACAGATGTGGCAGCACTTGGTGGTCTGGTCGTGATGGGGCTTGGCTGTGCACCAGTGTATCCCTCTATTATACATGCAACGCCGGATAATTTCGGCGCACAGAATTCACAGGCGATTATTGGCATTCAGATGGCAAGTGCATATGTAGGTTCTACCTTTATGCCTCCGGTATTTGGTCTGATTGCAAATCATATTTCTGTGGCGTTGATGCCATTTTTTGTGCTGTTTTTCATTGTGTTAATGTATATCATGGTGAAAAAGACATTCCAGAATCGTGCATAAGGAGAAAGCAGACTATGAAAGAAGTACAGGAGCAGTTGTTTGCATTGCAGGATTTAAAATATCGTGATTTTCACAGTAAATTAATGCCGAATATCTGCAAAGAGAATGTGATAGGAATCAGGGTTCCAGTTCTTCGTAAATTTGCCAAAAATTTTGCAAAAGATTCACAATTGCAGGATTTCCTGCAGGAACTGCCGCATCAATATTATGAAGAGAACAATCTGCATATGCTGCTCATTACGCAGATAAAGGATTATGAGACATGTTTACGAGAAGTGAATCGTTTCTTACCATATATAGATAACTGGGCAACTTGCGATTTCTCAGAACCTGCATGCTTTGCAAAGCACAAAACTGAACTTCTGCCACAGATCAGACAGTGGATTGCATCAGAACACACGTATACAATACGTTATGGAATAGGCATGCTGATGAGATTGTATCTGGATGAAGATTTTGAACCGCAATATCTGGAGTGGGCAGCAGCAGTACGATCAGAGGAATACTATGTCAATATGATGATTGCCTGGTATCTTGCAACGGCGCTGGCGAAGCAGTGGGAGGCAACGATTCCCTATCTGGAGAAGAGAGTATTGTCAGACTGGGTACATCGAAAGACCATTCAAAAGGCAGTAGAGAGCTATCGGATTACACCGGAACAGAAGGTATATTTGAAGAGTCTGAGAGGATAAGTGAGATGGGACAGTATCGTTTAGTAGCGTTTGATATGGATGGAACATTGTTAGACAGTCATAAATATATTTCAAAGGCGATGCAGCTGGCAGTCGGACAGGCTGTTGAACAAGGGGCTGTAATTATCCTGAATACAGGTCGTTGTATGGCTGAATTAACAGAATACCTTGAGCTTTTGCCGAAGGTCAGATATATCAATTCTATCAGCGGTGGTCTGGTCTATGACAGGATGGAGAAATGCGATATCTACAGCAGTGCATTGGAGATAGACACCGTGAGAAAAATTCTGCGATTAGTGGAAACAGAGGATGTCATGATTCATTTCCTTGATAAGAAGTCTGTTGTGCAGCGGGATAAAGTACCAGTCATGGAAAAATATCATATGGAAGTATATCAGGATATGTACGAACGGGTAACAGATCAGTGGGAAGATATTGTGGGGCAGTATCTGGCTGCGCCTTTTTCTGTACCTAAGTTGAATCTGTATCATACTTCGCCAGAGGCAAGGGAACGGACCAGGCAGAAGATTCAGGCGGAACAGCTGGATGTAGAGCTGGTGGATGCAGAAATGACTTCACTGGAAATATCAGCAAAAGGAACGGATAAAGGAAAAGGATTAGAAAAACTGTGTGAATTTCTTAACATACCATTGTCACAGACTATTGTGGTAGGGGATGCCGATAATGATATCGAAGCAATGAAGAAGGCTGGTCTGGCAGTAGCCATGAAGAATGCAAACGAGCGTGTTAAGGCATTGGCAGATGTGATAGTCAGTGACAATGATCATGACGGTTGCAGAGAAGTATTGCAAAATTACGGATTCATCAGATAAATGGCATAGTTAAGATAACCGGCAAATGTGACCCATAATAGATAAGGAATCATCAGATAGCCGGCTGATCTGGATATCTGATAGAATAATCTGAGCGTATACAGAATCAGCAGCCATAATAAAATGAGCCATAAAAAGGCAAACAAATACCATTGCATATTGAAAAAGAAGATGGACCACATGAAGTTTACAACCAATTGTATGGCATATACAGTCAGTGCGGTGCGGCTTGGCAGATTAGAGGTGTAGACCAGATAGGATGCAATACCCATCAGGACATATAATATCGTCCATACGATAGGAAAAAGCCAGTCGGGCGGTGCCAGGGCAGGCTTGTTTACCTGGGCGAAAGCTTCCATACCACTTCTGGTCACAAAGGCGGACAGACCGCCGATTGCAAGAGGAATCAATATGCAGACCAATAGAGTTTTCCACTGAATTTTCATGAGAATACCTTACCTTTTTACATATTTACAAATATCTGATTACTATAGTAATATGCGAAAGAGTAAGTTTTTATTCTGGATTTGAACGGTACAATTCCCGAATATGATACAAAATGTATCAAATATGCATGAAACAGTTATAGGAACGCAGGGGATTTTGATTTAGAATATCAATATAATAAGTTGCGCAATCGCTTGCGCATTAGATTTAATTTGGGAGGACTACAATTATGAAACGACTTCAAAAGCAATTTCTGGCATTATGTATCAGTGTCAGCCTTTGCTCCACAGCATTAGTAGGGTGTGGAAACAGCAGTGAAGAAGCTGTAGCACAGACAGAGGCAACGACAGAAGCCCAGGAAGCAACAGAAACAACACAGGAGGAGACAACGCAGGAAGCAGAAGAAGCAACTCCTGTTGCAGATGTAACAGATATCTATGTAGAACCTGTTGAGGGAATCTCAGATGATTTTATCCGTGGTATGGATGCTTCTGCTGTATTGGTACTTGAGAACAGCGGCGTAAAATATTATAACTTTGATGGTGAGGAACAGGATGTATTCAAGACCTTATCAGAAGCAGGTGTGAATTACATTCGTCTGAGAGTATGGAATGATCCATATGATGAGAATGGCAATGGCTATGGCGGCGGTAATAATGATCTGCCAACAGCAATCGAACTGGGCAAGCGCGCAACAGAATATGGCATGAAAGTATGTATTGATTTCCACTATTCTGATTTCTGGGCTGACCCTAAGAGACAGCATGCACCTAAGGCATGGGAAGGTATGGAAATTGACGAGAAGTGTGATGCTTTGTATGATTACACCAAAGACAGTCTGACACAGCTTCTTGATGAAGGCGTAGACGTTGAGATGGTACAGGTTGGTAATGAAATCAACAATGGTATGGCTGGTGAATATTATCTGCCTAACGTAACACAGCTTCTGAAGTCCGGAACTAAGGCTGTCCGTGAAATTGCGGATACTTATAATAAAGACATACAGGTAGTAATTCATTATACCAATATTGAAAGCAATGGAGAGATCGACAGTCTGGCATCCAATTTGCAGAATAATGATGTAGATTATGATATCATGGGATTATCCTATTATCCTTTCTGGGATGGCAGCTTTGATAACATGCAGAGAATTTCTAAGTATATTCAGAAGACCTATAATAAGAAGGTTATGATTGCAGAAACTTCTTATTGTTATACCTCTGAAGACGGAGACGGTTCAGGTAACAGTCTGGTAGGTACAGATGACATTGTAAAAGGCTATCCGGCAACCGTACAGAGTCAGGCAACTATGGTGCGTGATGTATGTGCAGCAGCTAATGAAGCCGGACTGGAAGGTGTATTCTATTGGGAAGGTACATGGATTCCAGTAGGACCTGCAACAGCTGATAATTCCCCTATTTGGGAAAAATACGGCAGTGGCTGGGCAAGCAGCTATGCTTCTGATTATGACCCTAATGATGCTGGTTTATATTATGGTGGATGCTCTTGGGATAACCAGGCAATGTTTGATTTTACAGGTCATCCATTACCATCCTTGAATGTATTCAAGTATTTAAAAGATGGACATGATGTGCCATTGGCAGTTGATTATGTATCTGACGTATCTGTAACCTGCAACGCAGGCAGTGCAATTGAACTTCCAGAGCAGGTAGATGTGATCTATAACAACCATGCAGCTAACACACAGGCAGATGTAACCTGGGATGAGGCGCAGATTGCAGCAATTGATCCTAATGTGGATGGTGAATATGATATCAAAGGTTCTGTAGATGGTGGATATTCTGTAACCTGCCATGTCAAAGTAGTGTTAAAGAACCTGGTACAGAATCCAAGCTTTGAAGATGCAGATACTTCCATGTGGAAAGTGACATATGAAGGAGACAGCAATCCTACAGACTACCAGAACAAGACAGATGATGCTCACACAGGTGATATTGCATTCCACTTCTGGTCAGGTGATTCAGATATGGATTTCTCTATTGAACAGGAATTCACAGATCTGGAAGCAGGAACATACAGACTGTCAGCTTTTGCACAGGGCGGTGATATGTCAGCAGATGCCCAGATGGAACTGTATGCAATTACCAGCGATGGAGAGCAGACACAGTCCTTTATGGTAACAACTTATAATGACTGGAAGAATCCAACTATTCCTGAGATTCAGGTTACAGATGGTACACTGACAATTGGTGTTCGCATGAAATGCAATGTCAACAGCTGGGGTACTGTGGATGATTTCATATTAAATAAAATATCTGATTAATTAGATTCAGACAGGGAAAAGGCAGCGCGTGTAGCTGCCTTTTTATGTGTCATAATGAAAATTTGTACTGGCATCAGATTACTTATCAGTATATACTTTAGCTGGGTATATTTATTTAGGAAAGGATCGGGATTGAAATGAATATCATTATCAGGGAATATAGAGCAGATGATGTGCCGGAAATGAACAGAATCTGGAATGAAGTAGTAGAGGATGGTGTGGCTTTTCCGCAGGAAGAATATCTGAATGAAAAGACAGGAGCAGAGTTCTTCGCAGCACAGACTTATAATGCAGTGGCAGAAGATGCAGATACAGGTAAGATATATGGACTTTATATTCTGCATCCTAATAACATAGGCAGATGTGGACATATCTGCAATGCCAGTTATGCAGTCAGCAGAGATTCAAGAGGACTGCACATTGGTGAGAAACTGGTGTCTGATTGTCTGACACAGGGAAAAGTACATGGTTTTCAGATTCTACAGTTCAATGCGGTAGTGGCATCCAACATTCATGCCAGACACTTATATGAAAGACTGGGATTTATCCAGCTGGGCGTAATTCCCGGCGGCTTCCGTATGAAAGACGGACATTATGAGGATATCTGCCCTTATTATCACACATTGTAACTATTCAGAGCCATGCAAATTGAGGCAGAATATGCTTATTTATAAGCATATTTGACACAATTTATATGGCGAAGTAACCACATAAGCAAAAGTAAAGCATCAAAGATGCGGTTTTGCGCATGGGGTTCTGAATAGTTATCTTATATTAGAAAGGGGTCAATAAGCATATGAATACATTAAAAGAGCAATATATAGCAGAAGGAGCTATTGTCAAGGGCAATGTGAAGCTGGGAAAAGATGTGAGTGTGTGGTATCATGCTACTATTCGTGGAGATTCCAACTCCATTACCATTGGAGATGAGACAAATATTCAGGATAATGTAGTTGTACACACGGAGAATACGCACCCGGTCACAATCGGCAATGGAGTGACCATAGGTCACAGTGCAGTAGTTCATGGCTGTACGATAGGGGATAACTCTTTAATTGGAATGGGAGCCATTGTTTTAAATGGTGCAGTTATTGGAAAAGACTGCATAATTGGCGCAGGCGCCCTGGTGACACAGAATACCCATATACCGGATGGAAGCCTGGCTTTTGGCAATCCGGCAAAGGTCATCCGCCAGGTCACAGAAGAAGAAAAGGCAGCAAACAGAGCTAATGCCTTGAAGTATGTGCATGAGGCGAAGGAAGAGTTGTAGTTAGTGTATAATTATTATTGGCAGAAATAGGAATTATTCCTAAAATAAAAGGAAGTAGAGAAATTCCCTACT
>CAVBMG010000098.1:0-12073 GCA_963596435.1 Agathobacter sp. | reverse complement strand
ATGGTTATTAAAATGAAGACGGGAAAAAATTACAAGTTCTGGTTTGCAACAGGTTCACAGGATTTATATGGAGACGAATGTCTGCGTAAAGTAGCAGAGCATTCCAGGATTATTGTTGATGGATTGAATCAGTCAGGCTTACTGCCATATGAGGTAGTATGGAAGCCTACTTTAATTACCAATGAAGTAATCAGAAAGACATTTAATGAAGCAAATGCAGATGCAGAATGCGCCGGCGTGATTACCTGGATGCATACATTCTCACCGGCTAAGTCATGGATACTGGGTCTGCAGGAATATAGAAAGCCATTGATGCATTTTCATACACAGTTCAACGAAGAGATTCCTTATGATACCATTGATATGGATTTCATGAACGAGAATCAGTCTGCACACGGAGACCGTGAATATGGTCATATTGTCAGCAGAATGGGAATCGAGCGTAAGGTCGTAGTTGGATACTGGAAGAATCCGGAAGTGATTAAGAAGATCGCTCAGTGGATGGTAACTGCTGTAGGTGTTATGGAATCTTCTCATATCCGTGTATGCCGTTTCGGTGACAACATGAACAATGTCGCTGTTACAGAAGGCGATAAGGTAGAAGCACAGATTAAGTTTGGCTGGGAGATCGACCATTATAATGTGAATGATCTGGTTGAGTATGTAGATGCTGTACCAGCTGGTGATATCAGCGCATTGACAGATGAATATTACAGCAAGTATCAGATTCTTCTGGAAGGCAGAGATGCAGCAGAATTCAGAAAACATGTAGAAGTACAGGCAGCAATTGAGATAGGTCTTGAAAAATTCCTGACAGAACATGACTATCATGCAATTGTGACACACTTTGGTATGCTTGGTGGTCTTAAACAGCTTCCGGGTCTTGCAATTCAGAGACTTATGGAGAAGGGCTATGGATTTGGTGCAGAAGGTGACTGGAAGACAGCAGCAATGGTTCGCCTTATGAAGATCATGGCTTCTAATGTAAAGGATGCAAAAGGTACTTCTTTCATGGAAGATTATACATATAACTTCGTACCTGGCAAAGAAGGTATTCTGGAAGCACATATGCTTGAGGTATGCCCAACAATTGCAGATGGCCCTGTTTCCATTAAGGTGTGCCCTCTTTCCATGGGTAACAGAGAAGATCCCGCAAGACTGGTATTTACATCCAAGACTGGTCCGGCAGTAGCTACTTCTCTTGTAGATCTGGGCAATCGTTTCAGACTGATCATCAATGCAGTAGATTGTAAGAAGACAGAGAAGCCGATGCCTAAGCTTCCTGTTGCAACTGCTTTCTGGACACCACAGCCTGATCTGGCAACAGGTGCAGAAGCCTGGATTCTTGCAGGTGGTGCTCACCATACAGCATTCTCTTATGATCTGACTGTTGAACAGATGGTAGACTGGGCAGATGTTATGGGTATCGAAGCTGTTGTTATCGACAAGAATACAGATATCAGAACCCTCAAGAATGAATTGAGATGGAATGCGATTGCTTATAAATAGGAAAGGGACGGCGGCGCATACTGGAACGGGTCGGGAGGCTCAGATATTTCCCTCGAATCCACGCTCCCGCTCCGCTGCTCGATGTAGCGGATGCATAGGGTTGCGAATGCCTGTCGGCACCCGCGACCCAAGCACCGACACTCGCAGAGGGGATTCTCAGGAAACATTCTGAGTCTCCCTGCGTCACGGGGAGAGGCGAGCTGCGCCGCCTGTGGCTTGGTGAGTTGTAGGCAATGCGCATAAATTAACTAAAGTAGAGGCGTTTGGGCTTTTCTACGTACTCCACTTCATCTAACTGGGTGAAGGCGTCTATGAAGTCTTCACGGATGGTGACGATGGCGTAGCTGTTAATCAGTGGCTCTACGTGGATAACGGCTGATTCCAGGCGTGTAAGCTGACCGTGGTATTTCACGATAAGTTCCCAGGTTCTTGCTACAGGGTTATAACCCGTAGCAAGACCTGGGGACTTTTCTTTTTCCTCTGTAGTTGCCTCTAAGGCAAGATTTAAGAGATTCTCCAATTTCTGACTGGGCATATAAATTACCTCCATAAGAGTTACGTGAGTCCTGCGAAACGCTCCCTCATGAAATTAAATTGCCGGGATTCTATATATGCATAAGCAGGCACTCTGCAGCCGTCGGTACTTAGTGCGCAGAAGCCGTAAGGCTTTTGCACACTTATGTACCGCTACGAGATGCAGCGTAGCGAGAGCGGGCCTGTGGTGCATATATAGAATCCCGGCAATTCTCTATTACTTCAGGCGTTTCGCAAGCCTTCTAATTACTTAGGGCGAACAGTCAGTCTCTTGATGAAGCCGTCCTTATCTACTTCGCGGACGGTAGCGATTGCCATGATATGATACCCACCGAAGTTGGCAATGAATTCTGCCTGTTCTTTGTTTACAACTTCAGCTCCTATTATAGAATATTGCCGAAATCCAAATTTGTTACGGAAGAACATGTTAATGGCTTCTCTGCCATAGATATGATATTCTCTCTGATTGGAAGAGTTGGAGCAGTAGTCGCAGAGGATCCCATCTTTGGCGAATAAGTCTGCAAGACCTGCAAAATCTTTATTTTCCATAGCTTCTATATATTTTTCAATTGGTTTCATATGCCAGATCCTCCTTAATATACCTTCTCAGAATTCAATAATGCATCAGTACCGCCATCAACGAACATGATATTGCCATTGATACCGCTTGCCTTGTGTGATACCAGGAATATCATCACTTCTGCGATTTCCTCTGGGTCCATCAATGTCTCCAGACCGAATTTCGTAGGAATAGGCAGAGCGTTCAGTGCCATTTTGGCAGTTGTGCTCATGGTTGCTGTCATGGCAGTATTTACATTACCGGGTGCAATCGCATTGATGCGGACACCATTGGCAGCCCAGGAAGCAGAGATTCGTCTTACCCAGCGGGCAAGTGCATATTTGGTAGATACATAGAGGCTGTTGCCGACGCTCAGACTGGATGAATCCAATTCATTTACAAGTTCCAGAATTCTCTTCTCATCACCGATATTATTGAGAAGATCAACCAGATCCATTCTGCCGGCACCCTGGGAAATCGTATTAGAAGCAGTAACTACGCAGCTTCCGTGCTTCTTTTCCAGAAGATCATAAGCGCCCTTGGCAATGGCAAGTGTTCCGAAGTAGTTCAGAGATACGATCAGAGACAGATTGCCGCATGCACCGGATACGCCGGCATTGCAGATCATACCGTCCAGTCCATCGGGACAGAGCCTGTGCAGTTCATCAATTGCCTTTTGTCTGCCGGCTTCTGATGCCAGATTGACACAGATATCGCCGTCTTTCAGATCAATGTTGATGACGCGATTGCCATCAGCTTCCAGTAATTCCTTTGTTTTGGCGCCAATTCCACTTGATGCGCCTGTAATTGCATATACACCCATATTTATCCTCATTTCTGCGCACGCTTTTTGCGCATTCCGAGTTTGTGTCAAGTGCGCGCAGACACAAATCTCGTGATTGAAAAATTATATTTTTCAATCTTGCAACCTCCTGTGATGTACTTAGATAGTACATTGTACTTGCTGTTTCTTATGTATCTCATTATAATAAAAAGTGGTATCTTATAAATAACCAAATTAAAGAAAAACGAGGAGACCAGATTAAAATGCTGACTTATGATATATCAGAACGTGGTAATCTGACAATATATGAATATCTATATCGCTGTATTAAGGACGATATTATAAAAGGCAGACTCTCCTTCGGTGAGAAGCTTCCGTCCAAAAGGAAGATGGCGCAGCAGCATCAGATCAGTCTGAAAACGGTAGAGAACGCCTATGAACAGCTTTTGCTGGAGGGCTATATCAGTGCAAGGGAGAAAAGTGGCTATTATGTGATGGAAGCGGAAGCAGGGTATGAAACGCAGCGGCGGACTTCCTATACTGCAATGCAGACAGGTAACTGGGGAGAAGAAGCTTCCAATATCACGATAGATCTGACTTCCAACAGAGCTGCTATCGAGAAATTTCCTTATGATACATGGGCAAAAGTCATGCGTGAGATATTATCGGAGAAGGAGAATGTATTGCTGGATACGGTGCCTTTTGCCGGAGTATATGAGCTGAGAGTAGAGATTGCGAGGTATCTGTATGAATATCGTGGAATGGAAGTGGAACCGGAGCAGATCATCATCGGAGCTGGGACGGAGTATTTGTATGGAAGACTTCTGCAATTGCTGGGAAGGAACAGCATCTATGCCATAGAAGACCCGGGGTATCACAGATTTTCCAGGATTTATCATGCCAACGATTTACAGTGGCGTTATGTAGGGATTGATGAGGATGGAATTGTAATAGATTCTCTTAAACAAAGTGGAGCCAATGTGGTGCATGTGTCACCGGGACATCATTTTCCAACAGGGATTATCATGCCGGCAGGAAGACGACAGGAGCTGCTGGCGTGGACGCAGGAAGAACTTGGAAGATACATTATTGAGGACGATTATGACAGCGAATTTCGGTTCAGCAAGAGACCGATTCCTTCGATTCAAAGTATGGATAAAAACCACAGAGTCATATATTTTAATACCTTTTCCAAAACATTGGCGCCCTCTATCCGTATCAGTTATATGGTGCTTCCACCAGCCTTGATGGATCGTTATGTTGGGACTATGAATTTCTATGCCTGTACAGTATCGGCTTTTGAGCAGTATGCACTGGCTGAGTTCATGCGCAGGGGATATTTTGACAGACATATTCACCGGATGAAGAATTTCTATCGTAATAAAAGGGATAAAATACTGGAGGTTCTGGAGGCTTCTCACCTGTATAAACAGGTAGAAATACTGGAAAAAGGCGCAGGAAATCATTTTCTGATGAGAATAAATACAGATCTGAGTGATACGCAGTTAAAGTGGGCAGCAGCCGAGAATGGTATACAACTGAGCTGTCTGTCAGAGCATTGTGAATCAGATAAGGACAAGTATGCGCATATATTAATTGTAAATTATTCAGATCTGGAAGAGACGAGCTTTCAGACAGCTGTGGAAGTGTTATTACAGATTATAAGTTAGTTATAACTAACTTTATGGTTGTGCCAAGGCTGAAGTAATGTTATACTCTGTGTTAGGGAATGAGTCGCATGAGCAGTGAACGTACAGACAGCGATTGCATATATCATATATAATAGAAGTAACAATTCAGAAAGGCAGGGTGGTTAGAATGAATATAAATGTGATAGCAGGGCTTTTGATTCCTTTTCTTGGAACGACATTAGGAGCGGCGTGTGTTTTTTTCATGAAGAAAGAGATGAATGATATTGTACAGAGGGCACTGACCGGGTTTGCAGCAGGAGTCATGGTGGCAGCCAGCATATGGAGCTTATTGATACCGGCAATAGAGCAGAGTGAAAGTATGGGGAAATTAGCCTTTGTTCCCGCAGTGATCGGCTTTTGGCTGGGAGTATTATTCCTGTTGATGCTGGATCATGTGATTCCTCATCTGCATCGTAACAGCCAGAAGGCAGAAGGACCCAAGAGTAAGCTGCAAAGGACAACCATGCTTGTATTGGCAGTGACTTTGCATAATATTCCTGAAGGAATGGCAGTAGGTGTGGTATTTGCAGGATATCTGACAGGAAGTGCGCAGATTACGGCAGCAGGAGCCATGGCACTAGCGATAGGCATTGCGATTCAGAACTTCCCGGAAGGAGCCATTATTTCCATGCCTCTTAGAAGCGAGGGAATGAATAAAGGTAAGGCTTTTCTTGGTGGGATGTTGTCTGGCATTGTGGAACCAATAGGTGCAGTCCTTACAATACTTGCAGCCAGCCTTATTGTGCCGGCACTTCCTTATTTTCTCAGTTATGCAGCGGGAGCCATGCTCTATGTTGTAGTTGAGGAGCTGATTCCAGAGATGTCAGAAGGGGAGCATTCCAACATCGGAACCATATTTTTTGCAGTAGGATTCTCTGTAATGATGGTATTAGATGTCGCTTTAGGATAAAAAATATGGATAGGTGATTGACAATAGCGTGAATTCTTAACATAATAAGAATGTAAAAACAAAGGAGGAGTTCGTCATGAAATTTAAGTTTGGTGTTAAAGAAGTAGTTGCAACAGGTATTGGAACTGCTCTGTTCGTAGCATTAACACAGGTACAGATTCCTATGGGATTCATCCCTAATACCTCTTTACAGCCAAGAGCAGCATTACTTGCATTCCTTGCAGCTGTATTTGGACCTGTAGTTGGTGGTATTGTAGGTTTACTGGGACATGCCTTAGGTGATGCCCTTTTCTATGGCAGCGTATGGTGGAGCTGGGTATTCCCAGATGCAGTATTCGGTCTTCTGATCGGACTTTTTGCTGCAAAATACGCAATCAAGGATGGCGGTTTTGATAAAAAGGCAATTATTCTTTTCAATGTAGTACAGGTAGTTGCAAATGCACTGGCATGGATTCTGGTAGCACCTGTTCTGGATATCCTGATTTATGCAGAACCGGCAGCCAAGGTATTTGCACAGGGCTTCTGGGCATTTCTTGGTAACATTATCGTTGTTGGTATTCTTGGTTCTTTACTGGCAGTCGGATATTCCAAGATCGGTGCCAAGTCATCAAGTTTAAGTAAAGAGGACTAAAGGTTTTGAAACAGATGGAACCTATTATAGCGTTTAGAAATTTTTCCTTTAAGTATCGTTCTCAGGTAGAACCTACATTAAAGGACATCAATCTGGAGATCTATCCTGGAGAAAAGGTATTGATCGTGGGACCTTCGGGGTCCGGCAAGTCTACACTAGCTCATTGCATGAATGGGCTAGTGCCCTTTTCGTATAAGGGAGATATTACAGGTGAATATCAGATAAAAGGTCAGGACCCCAGGAAACTGGGGATTTTTGGCTTGTCCAAAATGGTCGGAACGGTTCTACAGGATACAGATGGACAGTTCATTGGACTGACCGTGGCTGAGGATATTGCTTTCGTTCTGGAAAATGACAGAGTAGAGCAGCAGGAAATGAAGCAACGCGTAAAAGACGTGGCGCAGATGGTGGATGTGAAGTCTCTATTAAATCATTCTCCAAGAGAGTTGTCTGGCGGACAGAAGCAGCGCGTATCCATGGCAGGAGTCATGATTGATGATGTGGATATTCTGCTTTTTGACGAGCCGTTGGCGAATCTGGATCCGGCTACAGGTAAGAGAGCGATTGCTCTGATTGACCGTATTCAGAAAGACAAGAATGTAACAATTGTTATCATAGAGCATCGTCTGGAAGATGCTCTTTATCGTGATGTGGATCGAATCATTGTAGTGGGCGATGGTCAGATCGTAGCGGATACGACACCGGATGAACTGCTGGCGATGGATGTGCTGGAACAGCAGGGAATCCGTGAACCTCTGTATCTGACAGCGCTGAAGCATGCGGGATGTCAGATTACGAAGGAATCCAGACCTCAGCATATTGAAAGCATGAATCTGGAACCGTATCGCAGTCAGGTGAATACCTGGTTTCAGAGCGTACAACTGCCCGAAAAAGAGAAACAGACAGAAACAATTCTGGAAGTACGGGATTTGTCCTTTGCCTATACAGAGGGTCAGCCTGTATTGCAAGATGTTGATTTTAAGATACAGAAGGGCGAGATGCTCAGTATCGTAGGTAAGAATGGTGCGGGTAAATCGACGCTTTCCAATCTGATCTGTGGATTCCTTATTCCGACAAAAGGCGCTGTACTTCTGCATGGTGAAGACATGAAGGATCTCTCCATTAAAGAGCGAGGCGAGAAGATCGGACTTGTGATGCAGAATCCAAATCAGATGATCAGCAAGCCTATGATCTATGATGAAGTTGCACTTGGATTGCAGGTGAGAGGTATTGCACCGGATGAAGTAAAAGACAGGGTATATGAGACATTGAAGATCTGTGGATTGTATCCTTTCCGTAACTGGCCTGTATCAGCATTGAGCTTTGGACAGAAGAAGAGAGTATCTATTGCTTCTATATTAGTACTCAATCCTGAGGTATTGATATTAGATGAGCCTACAGCCGGACAGGATTATCGCCATTATACAGAGATCATGGAATTCCTGAAAAAAATAAATGAAGAACAGGGAATTACCATTATCATGATTACTCATGACATGCATCTGATGTTGGAATATACGGATCGTGCCATTGTAATTGCGGATGGCAAAATGATAGCAGATGATACACCATCCAGAATTCTGACCAATGAACAGATAGCAGATACAGCATATCTCAAGAAGACTTCCCTGTATGAACTGGCAGTGAAGTGTGGTATCTCAGAACCCTCTGCATTGGTAGAGCGTTTTATTGCAGATGACAGACTCAGACGTGAGAATGGAAAGTAAGAAAGGTATGGAGCAATATGTCTAAAGTATTAAGTTATGAAGAAAAAGACACCTGGATACACAGGCTGAGTGGCGTAACGAAGCTGGTATTCTTCCTGTTGTGGTCCATTACCAGTATGCTTTCCTACGATACCCGTGTTCTTCTGGTCATGCTGGTATGCAGTCTGATCATATTTAAAATGTCCAGAACAGAGTGGAGACAGGTTGGTACAGTTTTTAAATTCATCATGTTTTTCCTGGTAATCAATCTGCTGGCTATCTTTATCTTTTCACCGGATCAGGGAACGAAGATATATGGCACACATACAGAGGTTGTCAAGATTGCAGGACCATATGTGATTACAACAGAGCAGTTATTTTATGAATTTAACGTTATGGTGAAATATCTCACGGTAATACCGGCGGTATTTATGTTCATTGTAACAACGAATCCCAGTGAATTTGCAGCATCCATGAACCGTGTAGGAATCAGCTACAATATCTGTTATTCGGTGGCACTGGCTCTCAGATATATACCGGATGTGCAGGACGAATACAGGAAGATCAAGCATGCACAGGAGGCAAGAGGAATCGAAATGTCTTCCAAAGCATCCTTGATAGACAGAATCAAGAAATCTTCCACGATCCTGTTCCCGCTTATTTTC
The DNA here is from genome assembly GCA_963596435.1 of Agathobacter sp. Lineage (GTDB taxonomy): Bacteria > Bacillota > Clostridia > Lachnospirales > Lachnospiraceae > COE1. The sequence continues at coordinate 3,084 of CAVBMG010000098.1, read as the reverse complement.
TCCAGTATGGACAGAATAGATGTTGTCAGCAATGCCATGGAACTTCGTGGATTTGGAAAACATAAGAAAAGGACATGGTATTCAGCCAGACCACTCAAAAAGAATGATTATATCGTGCTCATTGTTACCGTGATTTTCACAGTGACAGCACTGGTGATTACCTTCCATAATGGAAGCAGATTCTATAATCCGTTTATGTAATAAGTCTTTTGTAACTATTCAGAGCAATTTATGTGGTTCTGAATAGTTATTTTTTTGCAGAAAATCATTGACAATACCCGCCAAAGTGTTATAATACAATCAAACATATGAATAAGTGTTCATATGAAACAGTGATAAAAAAGAAAACAATACATAAAATAAGAAAGGGAGTTGTAAAATGAAGAAAACATACAAAATTGATGTAGACTGTGCAAACTGTGCAAACAAAATGGAAGAGGCTGCTAAGAAGACAGCTGGTGTAAAGGATGCAACTGTAAACTTCATGGCATTGAAGATGATCGTTGAATTTGAGGATGGACAGGAACCTAAGGAAGTTATGCAGGAAGTTCTTAAAAACTGTAAGAAAGTTGAAGATGATTGTGAAATCTTTTTATAAGATAGATGACCGCAGCCTTTTGGGCTGCGGTTTATAATCAGTAGATACCGAATAAGAGAAAGGTATGATGAATATGAATAAGAAGCAGAAGAAAGTTCTGATACGTATTATTGCATCACTGGCATTGATCATTCTGTTATCATTGCTTCCGATTAGTGGATATTTTGAATTACTGTATCTGATTCCTTATGGCATTATCGGTTACGATATTCTGATTAAGGCATGTAAAGGAATCAAGAATAAACAGGTTTTTGATGAAAATTTTCTTATGGCAGTGGCTACACTGGGAGCTATTGCACTGGGTGATTATAAAGAAGGCGTTGCGGTTATGTTATTTTACCAGATCGGCGAGCTGTTCCAGAGCTACGCAGTTGGTAAGAGCCGCAGAAACATCAGTGAGTTGATGGACATTCGTCCTGATTATGCCAATATCGAGAAAGATGGCAAGCTGGAGAAGGTCGATCCTGATGAAGTAGAGATCGGTACAGTCATTGTTGTACAGCCGGGTGAAAAGATTCCTATTGATGGTATTGTTGTAGAAGGTCAGACAACATTGAATACCAGTGCATTGACAGGAGAGAGCCTTCCAAGAGATGCGAAGGCTGGTGATGAAGTAATCAGCGGCTGCATCAATATGACCGGTGTACTCAAGATTCAGACAACCAAGGAATTTGGTGAATCTACAGTATCTAAGATTCTTGATCTGGTAGAGAATTCCAGTTCCAAGAAATCGCGTTCCGAGAATTTCATATCCAAATTCGCTCATTACTATACTCCGGCAGTATGTTATGGCGCTTTGGCACTGGCAATTCTGCCTCCAATCGTGCGTATGCTGTTCATGGGGCTGGCACCTGAATGGGGAGACTGGATCTACAGAGCCCTGACTTTCCTTGTAATCAGCTGTCCATGTGCATTGGTCATCAGTATACCGCTCAGTTTCTTCGCAGGAATCGGCGGAGCCAGCAATGCAGGCGTACTGGTCAAGGGTTCTAACTATCTGGAGACTTTGTCACAGGTTAAATATGTAGTTTTTGATAAGACAGGTACTTTAACAAAAGGCGTTTTTGAAGTAAGTGGTGTGCATCACAACACGATGCCAGAGGATAAGGTATTGGAGTATGCAGCACTGGCTGAATGCTATTCCAGTCATCCTATCAGTAAGAGTCTTAAAACCGCTTATGGAAAAGAAATCAATCAGGATCGTGTCACCAATGTGGAAGAGATCAGCGGTAACGGTGTAACTGCCATGGTAGATGGTGTATCTGTTGCAGTTGGTAATGCGAAGCTGATGAAGAAGCTGGGCATTGCATATTCTGAATGTCATAAGGTAGGTACTCTTGTACATGTAGCGGTAGATGGTGCTTATGCAGGACATATCCTGATTTCAGATGTTGTAAAACCACATTCCCAGGAAGCTATTGCAGAGCTGAAAAAGGCTGGTGTAAAGAATCTTGTAATGCTGACCGGTGATGCTGACAGAGTAGCACAGCAGGTCGCAGGCTCATTAGGAATTGATAAGGTATACAGCGAATTGCTTCCTGCCCAAAAGGTGGAAAAAGTGGAAGAGCTGTTGACAAGCAAGTCTGAAAAAGATAAACTTGCCTTTGTAGGTGACGGTATCAATGATGCTCCGGTATTATCCAGAGCAGATATCGGTATTGCAATGGGAGCACTTGGCTCAGATGCGGCAATTGAGGCAGCAGATATAGTGCTGATGGATGATGATCCTCTCAAGATCGTAAAAGCAATCCGTATCTCCAAGAAATGTATGAGAATCGTATATGAGAATATCTATTTTGCCATAGGTATCAAGATATTGTGCCTGATTCTCGGTGCGCTCGGTATTGCCAACATGTGGCTTGCCATCTTCGCAGATGTAGGAGTCATGGTAATTGCGGTACTGAATGCAATCCGCGTATTGTTTGTGAAAAAGCTGTAGCCTGGCAGTTACAGAAATAGAAGAAATGAGGAAAAGACATGGCAGATAAAATGTGTTGCGATTCGACGGAAGTGCATGAGGATTTGCTGAAAATCGTAAATGACACCATGCCGGAAGAAACAGAGCTTTATGACCTGGCAGAACTGTTCAAGGTATTTGGAGATTCTACCAGAATCAGAATATTATTTGTACTATTTGAAGCAGAAGTATGTGTATGTGATCTGGCGCAGGTATTGAACATGACACAGTCGGCAATCTCACATCAGCTCAGGATTCTGAAACAGAACAAGCTGGTGAAGAACCGCAGGGAAGGAAAATCCATATTTTATTCTCTGGCAGACGATCATGTACGTGCAATCATTGCACAGGGCAGAGAACACATAGAAGAATAAACAAAAGAGAGGAGCAGCATTGCTGTTCCTCTTTTTAACGGCATGCGTCAGATAACGCATAAAATAAAACAGTACGGATATCATAAAAAGGGATGCAACATTTTCTATAAATTGTTGCATCTTGCTATTACGTAATCTATTATCAGAATAAGACT
>CAVBMG010000097.1:0-12108 GCA_963596435.1 Agathobacter sp. | reverse complement strand
ATGCAGTTCTTAGAAACTCTTACATCACGTACGTGGCAAAAGAACCGAACTGCTAGACCAGCGGCGTGACTAGAACTTCTTACTTAAACTGCAATTTATATGAAAGGATATCACAGATGAAAACAATAGATATTGTTGGAGATAATTATTTCGGTAAATGGAATAAAACCAGAACTGCCTGTAGAGGTATCATAATTGAAAATTCAAAAATCTTACTTTCATACGAAACAGTAACCGATCAGTGGATGATTCCCGGTGGGGGATTAGAAGAGAATGAAAGCGACAGGGAATGCCGCATCCGCGAAGTTGCAGAAGAAACAGGAATATTAGTTGATGTTTCTGAATGTATGCTTGAAATAGACGAATACTATGAGGACTGGAAATGGATTAATAAGTATTTTATCTGCAAAGTAACAGGAACTACTGAAACAAAGCTGACCCAAAGAGAGCAGAAAGTTGGAATGGAAGCAAGATGGCTCCCTGTAGATGAGATTAAGGATATTTTTTCAAAACACAATTTCTATGCAAAAACAGATGAAATGCGAAGAGGTATGTATCTAAGAGAATATACTGCATTAATGGAATTGGTTTAATCATCAACAAAAATAAGGAATGAAGTGAGGGACTTATATGAACACTTTACTGGCACAGATCACAAGAAAGGATGCAAAAGCCTTTACGCATGGTGGTAAATTTCATGCAGATGATGTATTTTCAGCAGCATTGCTGTTGTATCTGAACCCGGAAATCCAGATTACGCGCGGTAATAAAGTCCCGGAGGAATATGACGGTATTGTATTCGATATCGGTCGGGGAGAATATGACCACCATCAGCTTGACAGCAGGATTCGTGATAACGGTGTTCCCTACGCAGCTTTTGGACTGTTATGGGAGCAGTTAGGAACGGGGATTCTCGGAGAAGAACTGGCACAGGAATTTGACGAAGCCTTTGTACAGCCACTTGATAATAACGACAATACCGGCGAGAAGAATGAACTGGCTACCCTGATTGGTAATTTCAATCCGACCTGGGATGCTTCCATAAGCGGTGATGAAGCCTTTTTCCGGGCAGTCGGCGTAGCCGGTATGATACTGGAGAATAAATTTGAACGGTATCTTGGCAATGAACGAGCCAACAAGCGCATTGAAGAGGTTATGGCAACACAGGATAAATCAACAGATGACACCCGAATATTGGTATTACCTGAATTTATTCCCTGTCAGAAGAGACTTTCCGAGACAGACATTGCTTTCGTAATCTTTCCTTCCAATCGCGGTGGTTACTGTATCCAGCCTCAGAAGAAAGAATATTCCATGAACTACAAATGCAGCTTTCCAAAAGAATGGCTTGGATACGAGAATGAAGAACTGGTTCAGGCTACAGGTCTTGTAAGTGCCGGATTCTGCCACAAGGGCGGCTTTCTGATGACAACAGGCACTTTGGAAGATGCCATAAGTGCCTGTAAGATAAGTCTTGCAAATTACAAGGAAGCGCCAGTCATTGTGAACCTTGGTGGTGACAGCAATATAGACAATCTGTTGCTGACTTTACCCGGCATGGAACATGCTGCAATCAATCATATACCACTTCCCGATATCCCAAAGCTTCAGGTGGATGGCATATATGGAGAAGTTGACATGGAGAAACAGCAGTGGAAGAATCGTATCAAGGAACAGATGAAACAGATTCTGAAGGAAAAGCCGGAAGCTGTCTACGTGGAGGGCGATGTATTCCTGACTTATCCCATCGTACATCAGCTTCGTAAGAAACATATACCGGTTCTCACACTCGTAGAACAACAAGGGCAAAAACGAATCGTACGCATCCCGTCCGGTTCATAAAATACAGGGGGTATTACATATGAAATACGCATTTACAAATGGAAAAATCCTAAATGGTACTGAAAACATGCAGGTACAGGAGGGATTCTGCATCCTGACAGATGGAGAGAAGATCACAGATATCGTGCCTGCCACAACTTCTTTAACAGGCTATCAGGTCATTGATCTACAGGGAAAATATATCATGCCCGGTCTGATCAATATGCATGTGCATCTGGCTGGAAACGGCAAGCCGCAGAAGAAGCAGCGTGATAATGAGAAGGTAGTGAAAACGCTGATGGGAACTGCCCTGTCCAGAGCGATTGCCTACAAGGTAGTATGCGGCTTCGCCAAAGATGAAGTCATGAGTGGTGTTACCACAATCCGTACGGTAGGAGGTCTTGGTTCCTTTGATACCAGATTAAGAGATGAAATCGCTGCCGGTAAACGCATCGGACCCAGAATCCTTGCCGCCAATGAGGGAATCTCTGTACCCGGTGGACATATGGCAGGCTCTGTTGCCATTGCCGCTAGCAGCATTGAGGAAGCCCTGGCTCATGTAGAAGAATCCCGAAAAGAAAAGGTAGATATTATTAAGCTCATGATTACCGGCGGTGTTATGGATGCCAAAGAAAAGGGCGTACCCGGCGAGTTGAAAATGGACCCTGCTATGGTAAAAGCAGTCTGTGACAAAGCCCATGAACTTGGTTATAAAGTGGCAGCCCATGTAGAATCTCCGCAGGGTGTCCGTGTTGCTTTGGAGAATGGGGTAGATTCCATTGAACATGGCGCCAAAATGGACGAAGAAATGATTCATCTGTTTCAGGAACATGGTGCTTTCCTGTGTACGACACTTTCTCCTGCACTTCCTTATGCACTGTTTGACCGCTCCATTACCAATGCCACAGAGGTAGAGCAGTACAACGGAAATGTTGTTTTTGAAGGTATCATTGACTGTTCTAAAAAAGCATTGGCTAATCATATTCCAGTTGTTCTTGGAAATGACGTTGGCTGCCCATGGATCACGCAGTATGATTTCTGGAGAGAGCTGTATTACTTCCATAAATACGTAGGCGTGTCAAATGCTTTTGCATTGTATACAGCAACAAGTCGTGCTGCGCAAATGGCAGGGATTGGTGATATCACAGGCTCTATCGAGAAAAATAAATGTGCCGATATGATCGTTACTGCAAAGAATCCACTCGATGATCTGCGCGCTCTGCGTCATGTAGACATGGTCGTAACAAGAGGTAATCTCATCCAGCAGCCTAAATTCAAGATAAATCCAATCGTAGAAGCAGAGCTGGATAAGTTCTTATAAAAAGTCAAAAAAAGCGGGAAACTTCAACGTTTCCCGCCTTTTTCTTTTACCACTTATGCTTCTGTATGATTCATATGTGTTCTTGCTTTTTCATTGATTTCTTTCTTCAGATTTTCAACAAATTCATCTAAAGGAAGAGTAGTAGTTTCCTGCTCACCATGGAGACGGAAAGTTACTGTCTTGTTATCCTTTTCATTCATACCGATAACCAGCAGATAAGGAACCTTCTGAATCTGACCATCACGCATACGATAGCCAAGCTTCTCAGCTCTGTCATCCAGCTCAACACGGATATCATTCTCCATCAGAGTATCATATACTTCCTTAGCGTATGCATTCAGAGCTTCGTCATCTGTCTTAACAGGCATTACACGAGTCTGTACCGGAGCGAGCCATGTAGGCAGGTTGCCCTTAGTCTCTTCCAGAATATATGCCATGAAACGGTCAAGAGAACCAAGAATTGCACGATGCAGTACAACTGGTGTCTTTTTCTCGCCATCTTTATCAATATAATACAGATTGAACTTAGCCGGTAAGCAGAAGTCAAGCTGACATGTAGATAATGTAATCTCATTACCAACTGCAGGCTGTACATTGACATCAAGCTTAGGTCCGTAGAAAGCAGCTTCTCCGATTTCTTCTGTGTATTCCAGACCCAGACTGTTCATGATATCACGAAGTGCGCCTTCTGCTGTGTTCCACATCTCATCATCATCATGATACTTCTCTTTATTTGCAGGATCGCGAAGAGAGAGTACACAACGGTAATTTGTGATACCGAAATCTTTATAAGTGTCAAAAATCAGATGAACAACCTTAGTTACCTCATCCTTGATCTGTTCAGGTGTTACGAACAGATGCGCATCGTTCTGGCAGAAGTGTCTACCACGCTCGATACCCTTCAGAGTACCACTGGATTCATAACGGAAATCATGTGCGATCTCACCGATACGAATAGGAAGATCCTTGTAGGAATGTCTCTTGTTTGCATAAATCATCATGTGGTGAGGGCAGTTCATAGGACGAAGTACGAAGGATTCGCCTTCCATTTCCATTGGAGGGAACATATTCTCTTTGTAATGATCCCAGTGACCGGAAGTCTTGTACAGATTAACAGTACCAACACAAGGAGTCATAACGTGCAGATAACCAAGCTTTCTTTCCTTATCCTTAATGTAGTTCTCAAGTTCCTGCCAGATTGTATATCCCTTAGGAAGGAACATAGGAAGTCCACGACCTACCAGATCATCTACCATGAACAGGTTCATATCCTTACCAATCTTACGATGGTCTCTTTCCTTTGCTTCTTCCAGAAGCTGCAGATGAGCTTCCAGTTCTTCAGGAGTAGGGAAGCATACGCCATAAATTCTCTGAAGCATCTTATTCTTGCTGTCACCCTTCCAGTATGCACCTGAATGACGGATCAGCTTGAAGTATCTGCAAAGCTTTACATTATCAACGTGAGGTCCACGACACAGGTCCGTGAAATCACCCTGATCGTATACTGTAATATTGCCATCTTCCAGATCAGAGATCAGATCCAGCTTGTATTCATCATCCTTAAACATTTCCATGGCTTCTTCCTTGGAAACCTCTCTACGGATAATCTTCTTGCCGGATTTGGCAATTTTCTTCATTTCCTTTTCAATATTCTCGATGTCTTCATCACGAACTACATCATCACCAAGATCAATATCATAATAGAAACCTTCTGCAACGACAGGTCCTACCCAGAATTTGGCATTGGGATACAGATGCTTGACTGCCTGTGCCATCAGATGTGCACAGGAGTGGTTCAATGTGTTCAGTCTTTCGTCTTCTTTGAAATTTACCATTGTTTTAACTCTCCTTTTCCGTATGAAAAAAGCACCTGTAGATATGATTCACATATCTAAGGGTGCTTACACACGATTCCACCTTAATATTTCACTCAGCGAAGTCAATCCTTATAGAATATAACTTCATAGCCTGTAACGCGGCTACACGGTAACGCTTCAAAATGTACTTATTTCTGTCATTTCTTCTACGTACAGCTCAGGAATGGTCTTCATGAAATCTTTCCTTAAACGGCTCACACCATATGCCGTTCTCTCTGAAAGGTCCGATAGCATTACTCTTTCCGTCATTGCTTTTTTCTTTCTATACTATACCACACACATTTTAACTTTGCAATGCAGATTTTTGAGTTTCTCTTGACGAAATAACTTCAAATGCATATAATTACCAAAGGTAATTACTTGTGATAATTAATTTTACAGATACAGGAAAGGTATGGTAATCAATGTGACAACGGATAAAATCAAAGAAATGATGGATGCCTGCTATATGGCAAAGAGAGTACGGGAGCTGCTTCCCGAACTTCCCAAAGGTGTAACACCATCGTATATCCACTATTTAGACATCATTCAGAAGCTGGAAAGCCAGAATATCAAGGTCAAGGTATCTGATATCAGTGATGCTCTCAATCTTCCGCGTCCTGGAGTGACCCGAACAGTCAAGGATATGGAGACGAAAGGTTATCTTCGCAAATTTTCCTCCGATGAGGATGGACGAATCACCTATATAACCCTGACAGAAGAAGGGCAGAAGTTATCGGAAAAATACGATAAAAAATACTATGGCACATTAACTCAGTATCTGGACTGTATCTCTGACGAAGACGCAGATTGTACAATTCAAACAATACAGAAATTATATGAAATCATGCAGGAGAGGAGAATTAATCTTGAATAACTCAAAATCAGACTTTACACAGGGAAGCATTATAAAGAAGCTTATTTCCTTTATGATTCCCATTCTTGGTGCATTAATCTTACAGGCGGCATACGGCGCTGTCGATTTACTTGTCGTAGGAAGATTCGGCACAACTTCCGGTCTTTCCGCCGTATCAACAGGAAGCCAGGTGCTTAATCTCGTTACTTTCGTAATTACACAGTTCGCTATGGGTATCACAGTATTGATTGCCAGATATATAGGGGAGAAAAAGCCACAATTAATCGGTTCTCTCATTGGTAGTTCAACTATCATTTTCACTATTGTATCCGCAGTACTGTTTGTTATTATGGTATGCTTTGCAAGACCTGTTTCCGTTCTTATGCAGGCTCCCACAGAAGCGGTTGCACTGACAACGACCTATGTACGTATCTGTGGTGCAGGTATCTTCTTCATAGTTGCATACAATCTGCTGGCTGCAATATTCAGAGGTTTTGGTGACAGCAAATCCCCCCTCATTTTCGTTGCAATTGCCTGTGTCATCAATATCATAGGCGATCTGGTGTTAGTTGCAGGACTACATATGGATGCCGCAGGTGCAGCCATTGCCACCGTCCTTGCCCAGGCAGTAAGTGCTATCTTCGCTATCATTCTTCTTGCAAAAAGGAAGAATCTGTTCACCATTACCAGACAGGATTTCAGAATCAACAATCAGTGCGAGCGCTTATTCAAAATCGGCTTTCCACTTGCCCTTCAGGAATTCCTTACACAGCTTTCCTTCCTGGCACTGTGTGCTTTTGTCAACAGACTGGGACTGGAAGCTTCATCAGGTTATGGCGTTGCATGTAAGGTTGTTAATTTCGCAATGCTTATCCCCAGTGCACTGATGCAGTCAATGGCTTCCTTTGTATCACAGAATGTCGGTGCCGGTAATGAGAAGAGAGCGAAGAAGGCAATGTTTACAGGTATCAGTGTTGGTCTGGTCATCGGCTGTATCGTATTCCTGTTCGTATGGTTCAAAGGTAATTTATTAGCTGGAATCTTCACGACAGATGCCGCTGTTGTACAGAATGGCTTTGATTATCTGAGAGGTTTCGCGCCGGAAACTATCGTTACTGCAATCCTGTTCAGTATGATCGGTTATTTCAACGGTCATGACAAAACACTGTGGGTCATGACACAGGGCTTAATTCAGACTTTACTTGTCCGGCTTCCTCTGGCATACTATATGAGTATTCAGCCCAATGCCAGCCTGACCAAAATTGGTCTCGCAGCTCCTACTGCAACAGTAGTCGGGATTGTCCTGAATGTGGTATTCTATCTATATATAAATAGAAAAGACGCATAATCCGGAGGTAATCTGATGTGAACACACCAAAGTCAAAAGAAATGGATATGCTGAATGGTGGACTTGCAGGTAAATTAATTCTTTTTGCAATGCCTCTCGCATTCAGCAGTATATTACAACAGCTGTTTAACTCGGCAGACGTAGCTGTTGTCGGAAGATTTGCAGGAGATAATGCTTTAGCGGCGGTAGGAAGCTGCGTTGCACTTGTTGGCATCTTCGTGAACCTTATCGTTGGTCTCTCTGTCGGTCCAAATGCCGTCCTTGCCAACCTGATAGGTCAGAAGAAAAGGGATAAGATCAATGAAATGCTTCACACCATTCTCACATTTGGAGTTCTGCTTGGAGTCATTCTTATGCTGCTTGGCTGGTTATCTGCCAGAGCCATACTGGAGCTGTCCGGGACGCCGGAAACCGTTCTGAATGAAGCCCTTTTATACATAAGAATCTATTTTCTGAGTATTCCCTTCATGGTAATCTATAACTTCGGTGCCGCAGTGCTTCGAAGCTATGGCGATACCAGAAGACCTATGTATTATCTGTTATTGTCTGGAATAGTCAATGTCATTTTGAATCTTATTCTGGTTATTGTCTTTGAACTGGGCGTGGCAGGTGTTGCCATCGCTACTTTCATATCCAATATATTAAGTGCAGGAATGGTCACAATCTGTCTGCACAGGAGACAGGATGAATTTGCTTTCCGCTTCCATAATATGAGAATCAATCGGGATTATCTGATGAAAGTCCTCAGAATCGGCATTCCATCCGGTATTCAGGGCGCTATATTCTCTGTATCGAATGTTTTTATCCAGAGTGGTATCAATTCCTTTGGAGAGTATGCAATTGCAGGTTCTTCCCTTGCACTGAATTTTGAATACTTTACTTATGATATCGCCAATGCGTTCGCACAGGCAGCCGTAACTTTCACAAGCCAGAACTATGGTGCAGGCAATATCAAAAGATGTAAGAAGGTATTCTGGCAGTGCATGCTCTTTGGATTCGTTTTCACGGAAATTCTAAGCCTCATATTCATTATATGGGGAGATTTCTTCGTAGGAATCTATACAACAAGCGAAATGGTGGCAGCCTATGGTCTGATCCGTATGTACCACGTATGCTCCCTGGAAGGACTGACTACAACCTATGAAGTAGAAAGTGCAGCCCTTAGAGGCATGGGCAAATCATTGGAACCGGCGATTTTCACGATTCTCGGTACGGTTGTATTTCGTCTGATATGGCTCGGCACTGTATTTAAGTGGTTCCCTACCTATGAAATGCTCATGAATGTATATGTTGCCTCCTGGGTATTTACAGGTGCAGCGCTGTTTGTTGTATACATGCTTCATATGAAAAAAGTCAGCAAAAACAGAATTTCATAGGATTTTTTACCTGATTTCTTGACCTAAACCCTGGTTTAAGCCTTATACTGAATCTGTGTGATAAGAAGTGAATAATATCAGGAAAAGGAGAAATGACTATGGAATATCGTAAATTACCTCATGGTGAGGAACAGATCAGTATTATTGGAATGGGGTCTTCTGTTGTTGGTGAACAGAAGGAATCTGATATTGTCAAAACAGTAGAATACGCACTGGATGCCGGTATCAATTATTTCGATATGGCGGGTGGACATGCCTCTATTTTCTCAGGTTATGGCAAGGCATTAGCCGGACGCAGGAAAGAAGCCATGCTTCAAGTGCATTTTGGAGCCAACTACACAACAGGAGAATATGGCTGGACAACCAATCTGGAGACAATAAAACGCTCTGTTGACTGGCAACTTCGCAATCTGCAGACAGATTATATAGATTTTGGGTTCATTCACTGTCTGGATGAGCAGTCAGACCTGACCACTTATGAGAAAAATGGCGTTTTAAAATACATTCTGAGCCTGCAGGAACAGGGCGTTGTGAAATATATCGGTCTGTCCACTCATGCACCGGAGCTGGCAAACAAGGTATTAGATATGAAGATTCTTGATATGCTCATGTTTTCTATTAACCCGATGTATGACTATGGACAGGGTGACTTCGCAATCGGTAATGCAAATGAGCGACAGGAACTGTATCGTCGTTGTGAGAAAGAGGGCGTAGGCATTTCCGTTATGAAGCCTTTTAATGCAGGACAGCTTCTTGATGCCCACAAATCACCGTTTCATCAGGCACTGACTCCTGCGCAATGCATTCAGTATGCACTGGATAAACCGGGGGTATTGACAGTCCTGGGTGGTCCTGGCAATATTGCTCAGTTACAGGAGATTCTGACTTATCTGGACACTACACCACAGGAACGTGATTATTCCATCATCGGTTCTTTCATCCCTGATGATTCTGTCGGTAAATGCGTCTATTGCAGACACTGTCATCCATGCCCTGCAGGTCTGGATATCGCTCTGATCAACAAATATTATGACCTGTCCATGCAGGGAGATGTACTGGCTAAGGAGCATTATCTGACACTTGGTAAGACAGCCTCTGACTGTATTCAATGCGGTCATTGTAATAAACGCTGTCCTTTCAAAGTACATCAGCAGGAGCGTATGGCTGAGATTCGGGATTATTTCGGTAAATAACAGCATTGACTCTTTCCTGATCCTGTAGTATACTGCATATGTCCATCGGAGGGCAATTTGTTCAACAGAAACAATAGCCGGATAAGATGACAGGCTGAAATGCCTGCTTCTTATCCGGCTTTTTTTATGATGTATTCTCAGAATGCATCATTTAGAAGACTTGGAGAGTACATTATGAAATCAGGAGGTTTAGACATGAAAAAGACAACAACATTTACAGAAGGGAAGATACTACAGCCACTTATCTTATTTGCACTTCCCGTATTATTTGCCTTATTTCTGCAGGCAATGTACGGTGCAGTGGATTTACTTATCGTAGGCAAATTTGCTTCTTCTGCGGATGTATCAGCAGTATCTACCGGTTCTCAGATCATGATGACATTGACCAATTTAGTCAGCAGTTTTGCCATGGGAACCACCATTCTTCTCGGTCAGCAGATAGGAAGTGGAAAGAAAGAAGAGGGCGGTCGTACGATAGGTACCGCTATGATACTGTTTGCAATTATTGCGCTTGTAATGACATTTCTACTTGTTGCATTTGCACCTCAGATCAGCAGTATCATGAATGCTCCAGAGGAAGCCTTTGATAAGACAGTGTCTTATGTAAGAATATGTGGCGGCGGTATGCTGGTCATTGTTGCATACAATCTGATCGGATGCATTTTCAGAGGCTTGGGTGATTCCAGAACGCCGCTTCTTACAGTGGCAATCGCCTGTGTCTGTAATATCGCAGGCGATCTGCTCCTGTGTGCCGTTATGGGGATGGGAACCTCTGGTGCCGCACTTGCAACCGTATTTGCCCAGATCATCAGCGTGATTATTTCCTTCTTATTCATTCGCAGAAAAGAACTGCCATTCACAGTAAGCCGTCAGAACCTGCGTATTCATAAGCCTTCCCTGTATAAAATGGCAAGTCTTGGCGCTCCGATTGCATTGCAGGATCTTCTGGTCAGCATATCCTTTCTGATCATTCTGGCAATTGTCAATTCCATGGGCGTCATTGCTTCAGCAGGCGTTGGCGTTGCAGAGAAAGTATGCGCTTTTATCATGTTGATTTCCTCTGCATTTATGCAGTCTATCTCTGCCTTTGTAGCACAGAACTATGGAGCAGGGCATATGGACAGAGCCAGAAAAGCACTGCATTATGGAGCACTGACATCCTTTGTGATCGGTGTCGGGATGTTCTTTCTGTCCTTCTTCCACGGAGATCTGCTTGCCGGTATCTTCTCCTCTGACAGCAGTGTTATAGCCGCAGCCGCAGATTACCTCAAAGCATATGCAATTGACTGCCTGCTCACGGCTATATTCTTCTGTTATACAGGCTTCTACAATGGAATCGGAAGAACCAGGTTTGTCATGATTCAGGGAATTATAGGTGCTTTTGGTGTCAGAGTTCCAGTGTCTTACTTTATGAGTATTCAACCGGAACCGTCACTTTTTCATATCGGTCTTGCCACACCGATGTCCTCTTTATTACAGTTGGTCCTGTGTCTTGGATTCATGCATTATCTGGTAAGAAGAGACTTCCGCCAGTAAACAGCTTAAATATATTTCTGAAGCAGCTTGCCAATATACGTAATAACCGGTCCCAGCAGTAGTGCCATAAGGATTGTCACGATCTGCACACGACCGCCGAGTATCCAGGCAATGAAAATAACCAGAAAATCATATCCGATACGCATGATCCGGAATGGAATCTGTGGTACATATTTACTGATAATAAAAGGAATTGCATCATATGGAGAGGTTCCAAGCTCCACATCCATGTAAACGGCCGCCGCAATGATAAATATGATCAAGGCAGGGAGAAAGACAGCATATCGAACCATAGCAGAAGCAAAGTAAATATCTACACCGGTCTGTCTCCAAAGCCAGGAGAAGAAATCCAGCGAATAGCCAACCAGGAACATATTGGCAAGCGTTCCAAAGCCAATATGTTCCCTGCCTTTCCATATCACGATGATAAACAGAACACTGTTGAACAGCGCCTGCCAGTTACCAAGCGAAATACCCAGCCGGGAAGAAATCGTAAGATTCATTAATGTACAGGGGTCTGTACCCATATCTACAAGCACAAGCCACGAAAGTGCAAAACCCATGACAATAACTGCCACGATCACAGTAATCAGTCTCTTTACAAAATGTTCTTTCTGATACAAAGATTTCCAGTTTATTTTCATATTATAACCATGCCTTTCCATAATCAGTGAATTTAAGTCCGCAATAATTCCATCATAAGATAGGAAGCCTGACTTGTCAAAGGAAAAC
The DNA here is from genome assembly GCA_963596435.1 of Agathobacter sp. GTDB lineage: Bacteria > Bacillota > Clostridia > Lachnospirales > Lachnospiraceae > COE1. Next base: position 69 of record CAVBMG010000097.1, on the reverse strand, counting down.
CCAAGCCATTCATCAGTTAGTGTATAATTATTATTGGCAGAAATAGGAATTATTCCTAAAATAAAAGGA
>CAVBMG010000096.1:0-12488 GCA_963596435.1 Agathobacter sp. | reverse complement strand
AGTATACAGGTAAATCCACGAAGTTACAAAGTGGAGGTCATTACATATTGTCTATTCAGAACCATATTCGACTCAATTTGCATGCCTCTGAATAGTTACTCATATTGTAGCAAACCAAGCAAAACTTTTCCCGCCAGAACATCACATATTTGTGTCAGGAATTGCAGAATCACCACTCGGATCTTATAACGGATGATAGACCGACTGCATTTTATCGAATGTGCAAAATTTTCTGAATCCAATTTTTGTTAATTCCAGCTTTGCTTCATCAATAAAAGCTCCCAGATGCTCCGGTTTATGGCTGTCACTTCCAATGGTAACAATGCGTCCACCAAGTTCTTGATATAACCGCAATATATCTCTTGATGGTGTGAGATCTTTTAGTCCATAACGATGACTTGAAGTATTTATTTCAATGCCTTTTCCATCTGCAATTACAATTTTGAGAATCTCCGTTATAATTGGTCTTAGCTTCTCAAATGGATAGTTGCCAGCTTTATCATATCTGGTAATCAGATCCATGTGTCCTAAAACGCTGTAGTTGTGATAGTTCTGAACAAGATATAATAATTCCTTATAGTACCGTTTATTATACTCTTTCTGTGTCCTGCCACGTTGAAAATCCTGCGTCCAAAGTTCTTTGTCTTCTACTTCATGAACTGAAAGAATAATGAAATCAAAGGGATATCTGGCAAACATTTTTTCATATTGTTCAATTGTATGTGCCTGCATACCAAATTCCATTCCCAGTTTTAATGTAATCTTATCCCCATACAACTTGCATGCTTTCTGATAAGTTTCGTAATACAGCGGATAATTGACATTAAGTATTGGCATATTTTGCGGTTCTCCCGGCAATCCTTTTCGATACATTATTTCTCCAGCATCATCCCAATCATTTTTTACACCATAGTCAACATGATCCGTGAAACAGATTTCATCAAGTCCCATTGCTATAGAGTCCCTTACAACCTGCTCCATTGAATAGACTGAGTCATCACTAAATTCTGTATGCACATGATAATCTGCTTTCATGATCATATTATTTTTTCCTCCTGTGCACATATTATATTCCAAGCTTCATCGTCTATCTCTTCATTATGAAACAGTTTTCTTTTATCTTCTTCTGTTATCTTACGGATCACCCGACATGGATTTCCCGCTGCAATCGACCAATCAGGAATATCTTTTGTAACAACACTTCCGGCTCCAATGACTACGTTATCTCCAATATGTACTCCAGGACACACCACTGTATTTCCGCCAAGCCATACATTATCTCCAATTATAACCTCTTTGCCATATTCAAAAGCAGAATTGCGCGTATCCGGGTGAATTGGATGTCCTGCCGTATAAATAGATACATTTGGAGCCATCTGACAGTTATCACCGATTTTAACCTTTGCCACATCTATAATGGTACAGTTATAATTTGCAAAGAAATTTCTACCTACCTCAATGTGAGAACCATAATCGCAGTAAAAGGGGGGATTAATACATGCCCCTTCTGATTTTCCCAGGAGTTCCTTTACTATTTCTGCAATTCCATCAAAGTCTGAACGATCTGTAAAGTTAAGTTTTTGCAGGATTTTTCTACACTTCTTCTGTTCATCCATAACAGTTTCATCTGAAATGTAAGCAAGCTGCATATCTCTTCTTTTTTTCATATCCATGTTTTAATTCTCCATTTCTGTTAAATTTTTAACCCATTTATATTTCCTGTAATGCTTAAATACTGCAGGAAGTTTTACAAGTTCATCAAGATTCAATACAAAATATACCATAAGCACCGGTAATTTTAATACAAATGCGGCTATATATCCTAGTGGAACCGCAAAACACCACATCGTAACAGCATCACACTTTAATCCAAATTTTGTATCTCCTCCTGCCGGGAAAATACCACCTATTGTCATAGAATTAATAGATCTTCCTATTACATAATAACTGCTCATAAACAACATATACTTTAAATATCCATTTGCTGTATCTGTCAAATTTGTAAAATGCAAAATGACTGGTGTCAGCAATAGAATCATAATCCCTGTCAGACACCCAGAAAGTATCGCAATTTTGCATAAAATGTTTCCACTTTTTCTTGCCTCTAATAATTTTCCTTCTCCAAGCAGATTTCCAATGATAATGCTTCCTCCATATCCAAAACCGGTACAGACACAGATTAACAGATTTTTGGTGATATTGGCAATAGAATTAGCAGCTACTGCATCTGAGCCAAGATGTCCCAATATAACTGAGTACATAGTAAATCCACCACCCCACACAAGCTCGTTAAAAAGTACCGGATAAACATGCTTCCAAAATTTTTTTATGATATAACTTTCTCTGTCTCTTATATCTGCAATTCCAATCCAGAGTTCCTTTTTCGAATACAAAATATATACTGTAATAACCAGTCCAATTCCATTTGCAACAACAGTAGCCAGCGCTGCCCCTGCAATCTCCATCCTTGGAAATCCAACGCATCCATAAATAAAAACGACATTCAGTACAATATTAGAACAAACAACGATCAGACTAACCATCGTACATTTTCCTACGTAACCGCAATTCTTTAATATTCCCTGTAAAACCTGCAAAATCCCAGAAAATACATACGATAATCCTATCAACCGCAGGTATTTCATTCCATAAGTAATCAGCGTAGTATCATTCGTAAACAGCCGCATCAGAATTTCGGGAGCAGATAGTGTTATAATCAGAAAAAAGGTGGAAACCAATAATACATATTTTAATACAAGTCCCGCAGATTTTCGTAATTCAACAAAGTCTTTTTTTCCATAATACTGTGCAACAAACATATTCTCCCCTATTGTAAGGGCTACCAAAATCAGGTTGAATACAAAGATAATTTGTGATGCCAGTGAAACCGCTGACAACGAATTTTGATTTAATCCGCCTAACATAAATGCATCACATGCACTTACAAGCGACAACATAAACTGCTGCGCTGCAATCGGTAGCGCAAGTTTCAAAATTTTATCTTTGAATTTATCATCCATCTGTAATTTATTCTCTTTCTGTGCACAATACAAAAATAAACAATTTTCATTGATTTTTATACCAGTATCAGCCATAATAATATAACAATCGTTCGCGAAAAGAGGTAAAATGAATGGAAGTATGTCCAAGCACTGTTTTAAACTCAGATGCATCTGAAAATGTTGCTTATAATAATCCCGATTTTCCTGCCTATATCAAAAAAGGACAGCTCTCAAGCTATCCTGATTTTCGTGCGGTCAGCCACTGGCATGACGATCTTGAATTTATTCTGATTTTAGAGGGGCAGATGTCTTATGATGTCAATGGGCAGAAGATTTCTTTGCAGACAGGCGAGGGAATTTTCGTAAACAGCCGCTGTTTTCACTATGGCTACTCCGATACATATACAAAATGTCTCTTTATCTGTATTCTGTTATCGCCACGACTGCTTTCTGTAAATACTTATTTCATAGAAAATTATCTGAACCCTTTGGTACAGAATATGCATTTCCCATATCAGAAATTAAATCCGGCTATTCAATGGCAGAGGGCTATTCTTCGTGATCTTGAAATGCTCTATGAAAGTAATATAGATAAAATACAACCATTTACTGTTCTGGAAAAATCCGCCCATATTTTCAAACTGCTCTATGAAAATATGAACCTTTCACAAAACTATGATAAAAATACAGAAGATATTCTGGCTTTAACTGCGATGATCGGGTATGTGCAGAAAAACTATCCGAATAAAATCCTGCTTAAGGACATTTCCTCTGCCGGAAACTGCTGCAAGACAAAATGCACATCACTTTTTCAAAAATATTTAGCCACCTCTCCTATGCTATATTTGAACCGTTATCGTTTGGAAAAATCTATCCTTCTTCTTGCAAACACAACGATGTCTGTTACTGAAATAGCATATGCATGTGGATTTTCAAATACCAGTTATTTTTGTGAACTTTTTCGTGAATTTTACAATACCACGCCTGGCAAATACAAGAAGGGAATAAATATAATAAATCTTTAGCCAAATATAATGAATAGTTGTCAAATAATATACTGCCATGATATGATAACCATTAGAAATACCATGTAAAGGAGTTGTCGTGTCATGAATTTCTTTTATCAGTCCAGAGTAGAATCTTTCAGCAGTTTCTTATCCAATGATAATACTTATCCTGCTCACCTGCACAGACAGGTAGAGATCATGTATGTATTGTCCGGTGAATTGGAGATCAGTGTGGAACAACAGACCTACTCTCTTCACAAAGATGACATATCTGTCACTTTCCCTGATAAAATTCATTCTCTGAATACGCCAGAATCCAGTCAGGTGCTCCTTTTGGTATTTGATGTGGATTTTCTACAGGATTTTCGCCCTGCTTTCACAGAATATATCCCTGTAAATCCTATACTGAATCTGAATAATCTCACAGAACATGGTAAGAATGCCCTGAATTGGCTTATTACCTTGTCCAAAAATATGCCTGCTACAGCAGATATGCCAAATATTGAGGATTTGCCGAATCACCCTGTTATCTCTGATACTACCAAGATCGTTGATGAACAGAAGGATATTTCTCCTAATCTTCTGTATACCAAGAGCTATCTTACTATCCTGCTGACAGATATCTTCTCTTATCTTGACCTTGAAAAACGTGGTGGAACGCCAAGCCGAAACATTTGTGAAGATATTCTGATCTATCTGGATCAGCATTTTCAGGAAGATATTTCTCTGGAAAGTACAGCAAAAGACTTAGGGATAAGTAAATTCTACCTGTCACAGATTTTTTCAAATAAGCTTCATACGTCTTTTCCTTCTTATGTCACAGCAAGAAGGCTTGATTTCGCTGAGAAGCTGTTGGCTACTACTGACCGTTCCGTAACGGACATTGCCTTTGATGCAGGGTTCACAAGTCCAAGGACTTTTTTCCGCAGTTTTCAGGCTGCCTATAACACCACACCCCATCAATATAGAAAAAGTCATAACAAATTCATGTCATGACTTTATATCTTAACAATAACAATCATATCTTATTGCTTTACCATTTAAAGAGTAATTCGGGCTTTTGCCTGCCAAGTAATCACTCTTTAGGGGGCGCTTCACTATGACTTTATCCGGCGCTGCTTTAATCGCTGCCTCAAATAATTTCTCTTCTTCAAAGCAGGGTGGTTCCATCTTTCTGATTAATTGCAGTTTCTTATTAGTAAGACCGGACTTACGGCTTTCTGGAAACATGGGGTCCAAATAAATCAGATTCAAATCCAGCATTTGTTCTGATAATAATTCAATGCTGTTCCCAACAACCAGATGCATTCTGCCAACAATATCCTTTAACTGAGAATTTTTCTTTGCCCTTCTGATCGCATCTTTTAATAAAATTGCAATGACTGGATTCTGTTCATACATTGTGACCTCATACCCACACGCCGCAAGCAGAAGTGAATCCTCTCCCATTCCTGCTGTCGCATCAATTGCAGTCTTTTTCTCCTCTGTACTCTTAGCAGCACGAACCAGCATTTCATGCTGTAATCGTCCATTGCTGATTCTATGAACCATCCCTTCAAAATCTCCCTGATAGGTAAGCCCATATCCGGTTAGCGAAATTCCTTTTGCATCAAAAAGAAGTGTCAACTCTTCTCCCGGTTCTTCCGTAATCATGAGAGAATATTTGCCTGCAAATGCCTCCGCCTGATCTCTTTGACCGCCTTTTTTGATACAGACAGTCATCTTTTCTTTTATGCTATCCTTCATCTGTTACGTGTCCTCTCTATGTCTTTTAATGCATCATAAATTATCCTGCTTCATAGTAATGACACTTATGAACGATACCACGATACTCAATTTCATCAGTGTAACTCAATTGTTTCATGCCACATTTTTCCATTACTCTGCGGCTTGCCTCATTCTCTTCAAAATAGCCTGCTTTCACTTTACGAAATCCCATTTTTAACAGTTCTTCTATCATCGCATGAACTGCCTCGGTAGCATAGCCTTTTCCCTGATAATCTGGATGAATGACATAGCCGATTTCAATCGTATCATTCTCCATACCACAATCATTTATAAATCCAATCAACCGGTCATCAGCATAAATGCCATATGCCAGATGTTCAACATCCTCTATCTGGCTAAAAGAAATAAGTGTTTCTGCCAATGCTGTTACCTGTTCTGGCGTTTTAAAATCAGGCACAATGAAAGTTTTCGTAATCTCATGATTGGTCAGTAATTGAACCAGTTGTTCTGTGTCTTCTTTCGATATTACCTGCAGTGTAAGTCGTTGTGTCCTAATAGCTGTTTTCTTTTTTAATGTCATGTTCAAATATATCCTTTACTTATCCTTAGTAAGTTATATTATTCCATGCTTACAGCTTGCTGTCAATCGACATTCCTTTCATATCTTCTTCGGTCAGGGTATAATCATCCAGAATATTTTTAAGGTCATTAGCAGTACTGTCTTTTAACTGGTCATGTGTAAGAATGGTTTCTGTCACAGCCTTCGTTACGGTAACAGGCTGACTTTCTGCATTTCTCTCTTCCACACGTTCCTTGAGTTCCTTTTCCTTTTCTTCCTCTTCTGCCTTTTCCTTTGCCTTCTCGGCTTCTTCTTTGCGCTTCTCTTCCATGCGTTCCTGCATTTCCTTTATGGCAGTTTGAATGATATCTTTGCTTGCAGCGTCCATAATATCATCCGCTTCCTGTATGGCATTCTGCATATCCTGATTTTTTGCCCGGTCAATTTTAACCTGTCTGATAGAAGCATTCTCATCCATCACAACAGACTTGGCATCCTGAATCTGGCTATAGAATTCTGCCTCCTGCTTTGCATAATCTGCACACACTTCTTTGTATTCATCCTCTGAGCAGCCACTCTTACGTATCTCTTCCTTCTGCTCTTCTAATGCCTTGATCTGTTCCTGTGCTTCTGCAATCTTAGCCCGGCTGTCACTTATCTTTCCCCTGGATTCCTCGATTCCATTATCAATTTCTATCTCTTTTGCAAAAGCATCACGGATAACTTTCATTGCCTTGTCCTGTGCTTCTTTTTTCTTCTGCGCCAGGGTATCAGTCTGATTTGTCTGTCCATTTCCTACAAAGATTGTTTTCTTATGTTCTGTTTTATCTGACTGTGTCTGCTGTGTATTATTATTCCATACATTTGTCTTTTTATCTTTTGTACGATTACCCATAAATAATGTATAGCCCTGAATCTGCATATATGTTCCCCCTCATATGACTTTATAATATATATCGGCAATCATTTGGAATTAAAAAAGGACGGAAGCCCGCCCTTTTTACAATTCTTATTAATGATGGAATAATCTGATGCCTGTAAAGCACATTGCCATGTTGTATTTATTACATGTCTCGATGACATTATCATCACGGATAGAGCCACCCGGCTGTGCAATATATTTTACGCCGCTTCTGTGTGCTCTTTCTACGTTATCACCAAATGGGAAGAAAGCATCAGAGCCAAGTGACACGTCTGTCAGTTTATCTAACCATGCTCTCTTTTCTTCTCTGGTCAATACTTCCGGCTTCTCTGTGAAGAAATTCTCCCATACACCGTCTGCCAGTACATCCATATAGTCATCACTCATGTATACGTCAATTGTATTATCTCTGTCTGCACGACCGATCTTTTCCTTGAAAGGTAGGCTCAACACCTTTGGATTCTGGCGCAGGAACCAGTTATCAGCCTTGTTGCCTGCAAGTCTTGTACAATGGATACGTGACTGCTGACCAGCGCCGATACCGATTGCCTGACCACCCTTTACATAGCATACAGAATTGGACTGTGTATATTTCAAAGTAATCATTGCGATTGCAAGATCAATCTTTGCTGATTCAGGAATTTCCTTATTCTCTGTTACAACATTTGCAAAAAGTTCATCGTTAATTACCAGTTCATTTCTGCCCTGTTCAAAAGTAACACCGTATACATCCTTTGTCTCGATTGGATTAGGAACATATTCAGGATCAATCTTGATAACAGCATAGTTTCCCTTTTTCTTTGCCTTGAGGATTTCCAGCGCTTCCGGTTCATATCCCGGTGCAATGATACCGTCAGATACTTCTCTCTTAATGAGTCTGGCTGTATCCACATCACATACATCTGATAAAGAAATGAAATCACCGAAAGAAGACATTCTGTCAGCACCTCTTGCTCTAGCGTAAGCACTTGCCAGAGGTGATAAATCGCCCATATCATCTACCCAGTAGATCTTACGCTCTACCTCTGTCAAAGGCAGACCTACTGCTGCTCCGGCAGGAGATACATGTTTGAAGGAAGTAGCTGCTGGAAGTCCTGTTGCCTTTTTCAATTCCTTTACAAGCTGCCAGCCATTGAATGCATCCAGGAAATTGATGTAGCCAGGCTTGCCATTTAATACTTCGATAGGAAGTTCGCCCTCTTTCATATAGATGCGGGAAGGCTTCTGATTTGGGTTACAACCGTATTTTAATTCTAATTCTTTCATATGTGCGCTCCTTAGTTATTCTTGTTGATGATCCTTGTTTCGTATTTGCCAGTTGCAATGTCGATATAACGGATGAACAGAGATACCTTGTTCTCTGCATTCAGGCTGTTCCATACAGTATCAGCGAACTCGTTCATATCATTTGGAATATCAACTAACTTGGGTTCGCCTTCAAAACTTGGCAGAGGATTGCCATCACATTTATAAGTATGGATGAAATGACCTTCGCCGGCTACTGGATTGCTGTATGCAAAAGTATAACGGTTGCATGCATCCGGATTGCCATTGTTGCTCTTTAAGATAGACATTGCATAATTGTAGGAACCATCCTCAATATGAAGGATTCCTGAGATTCTTGGTGTATAGTTAGGTGCGTCCGGTTCAAACTCTCTGGTACGCAGAGACTGCTCAAAAGTCTGCTGTTTATCCATTAATTCATAGATTGTATCTGTCTGATCACCGTTGGTCACGATTGTCTTATTTCCAAGAACACGAACAGGTGCATAGATAATCAGGCTGGGATCACTTAACTTGGATGGATCAAATGCCTGTGTTCTGATGCCTTCTCCTTCTGTTACAAATACTCGGTTTCTGCTGTTCTCGCTTCTGCCCATGATGAAATATGCGATTGCTGCCTTTGTTCCATCGGGTGTCTTACCGATTACGATTCCTCTTCCGGGATAAGCGTTGCTCTGAAGTTCCTGTGCCAGTGAAAGTTTTTCCATTTTTACCTCATTTCTGCGCTGCCTGTCTTTTCACAAGTCCACTGTGCAGCGCCACATAGACCTGTTCTGTATCCTGTTCCAAGACATAAAAAGACCGCCTGGACATACAAATATATGTTGCCCAGGCGGTCGGCTCTTCATCAATATGATACACTCCCTGTAGGTACTCCTACACAGACAATCTGTTTCCGCCAGTTGTGTACTAAAGTCATCATAGCGGAAAAACGGGAAATTTGCAATATGTTTTATGAATTTATTTTATCTAATTCTTTTTCCAGTAATTCACGGGTAATTTCTCTGCCGTGAGACGGTAAAAACAGATTACAATTCTCCTGTAACAGTTTCTTCCACGATACTGCCACCAGTCCAGGTTGATTTGCCCATGCCAAAAAGACAGAGAAAATTGCTTTCTTTCGCATGACGTCCCCCACAATGGCAATTTCATCATCTACCACGATGCTGATGCTGCCCTCTGAATGTCCCGGTGTCTCTATCACTTTGATTCTGTCGTCTTCAAAAAGTTCACTGCCCAAGGGCAATACCTGGGCTTCTCTACATGGAGGATATTTATTCAGAAAAGGAATATAACTTACAATCCTCTCTATCGGTTCCATGGATTTGCGTGCCGCCTTAGGAATCAGACAATCCCCTGTCTGTATAAAATGCAGCTCACTGTCATGTATGTAGACCGGGCATTGATATTGTGTCATATACCAGGATGCCGCTTCTACATGATTAATGTGGGAATGTGTCAGAATAATTCCTGCAAACTCATGTATTCCATTTTCCTCCAGCTGACTTACAATACGTTTCCTGTCCATCAAGGTAGACGTATCTATCAGCCAGTTCTTATTCTGATGTTGTATAACGAAACAATTACATCGAAATCCATCCAGACGAATTATCGTTATCCCATCATGTGTTATCCATTTCCTCATATACTCTTATCTGTTTTCCCCTACAAAAAAACTTATCGGACATATTTATCCGATAAGCTTATATTAACATAATTCCTGTATAATAAAAATACATACTGCCATTTTTTTACATATACTACAAAATTTATTGTGCATATTTACATCTGCATTTCATGACAAATCGCTTCCAAGCCATACATTAATGTCTTATAGCCCTCCTGATATTTGTAGTTCACATGAGAGGCAAGCATTCCACTGATTCCTGTCAGCATAAGCCAGATACATTCTGCAGCCTGTCCCGGAGTCACATGTTCATTTACCTGTCCAGATTCTTTGCCTTTTTCAATATACGCTTCCAGATTCTGCAATATTTCATTGTGTATTCCAGTCTCTTCCACCTGATACAGCGCTGTATAATACTGGAAAAATGCATTTTTCTCATATATGTATGTAAATTCTGCCTGCACAAGAGCAATCAGATTCTCATAATAACCAGCTTCCTCTTTCATTGCATTCTGAGCATTTCTTAGAAGTTCATCATTGCATCGTCCAGCAACGATCAGATTAATCTCATCAATGTCACGAAATCTATTATAAATTACTCTTCTGTCGCAATTCAATTCTCTACAGATTCGAGTTACTGTTAATGCATCCGGTCCCTCTACACAGCCTATATGAACTGCCAGATCTATAATTCTCTGGCTCGTCTCATCTTCAATTCTCTTGCCCTTGGAAAAAGCCATTTAGTCATTCCACCCTTCTACCTTATATTTTATCAGCAAAAGGCAGTAATAGCAAGTAATTGTCTGTGAATTTATGGTATTTGTATAATTATTTATAACAATAAAAGGCAGCAAAAATTTGCCGCCTTTTATGCCTGATTTATTCTGCCGCAGTAATCGCATTACCCGTATAGAGCTGGTAATATCTGCCCTGCTTCTCAATCAATTGATCGTGTGTACCACGCTCAATAATCCTGCCCTGTTCCAGAACCATAATACAGTCGCTGTTCTTAACTGTGGACAATCTATGTGCAATAACAAAAGTCGTTCTGCCATGCATCAGCTTATCCATGCCATCTTGAACAATCTTCTCTGTTCTGGTATCAATAGAGCTGGTTGCTTCATCCAGAATCAATGCCGGAGGATCTGCAATGGCTGCTCTTGCAATAGCAAGAAGCTGTCTCTGACCCTGACTGAGGTTTGCACCATCACCTGTCAGCAATGTATCATATCCCTGAGGAAGTCTCTCTATAAATTCATGGGCATTTGCCAGTTTTGCTGCTGCAACAACTTCTTCATCTGTTGCATCCAGCTTACCATATCTGATATTCTCGCGAACTGTAGCCGTGAACAAATGTGTATCCTGTAATACGATACCAAGAGAACGTCTCAGATCTGCTTTCTTGATCTTATTTACATTGATTCCATCGTATCTGATCTTACCATCCTGAATATCATAGAATCGGTTGATAAGGTTCGTAATGGTAGTCTTGCCTGCACCGGTCGAGCCTACGAACGCTATCTTCTGTCCCGGCTCAGCGAACATTTCAATGTTATGGAGTACTATCTTATCATCGCTGTAACCAAAATCCACATCATTGAATTCCACCTTGCCTTCAAGCTTACGGTAGCTAGTCGTGTCTGTATCCTTATGATAATGTCTCCAAGCCCACATACCTGTTCTCTTAGCAGTTTCCCTAATTTCGCCATTAACTTCTTCAGCATTGACTAAGGTTACATATCCCTCATCTGTCTCTGGCTGCTCATCTATCATCTTGAAAATACGGTCTGTACCTGCAAGCGCCATAATGATACTGTTGAACTGCTGGCTAATCTGGTTGATAGGCATATTAAAGCTCTTATTAAAAGTCAGGAAGCTGGCAAGTCCGCCAAGTGTTAATCCGGCAATATGATTAAGAGCCAGAATACCACCGACAATAGCACATACCACATAACTGAGATTACCAAGCTGTGCATTGATAGGGCCTAAGAAGTTTGCATATTTATTTGCATTATAAGCACAATCAAAGAGATCATCATTTATCTCGTTGAATTTATTTATATTTTCTTCCTCATGGCAGAATACCTTAACAACCTTCTGACCTTCCATCATTTCCTCAATATAACCATTTACAGAGCCTAATGCCTGCTGCTGCTTGATAAAGTACTTGCCTGAAGCACCAGCAGCCTTCTTGGTAATATAAAGCATCAGAGATACCATTATTAAGGTAACGATTGTCAATGGCCAGCTAAGGAAAAGCATACTGAAAAATACACTGATAATTGTAATCGCACTGTTGAGCATTTGTGGCATACTCTGGCTGATCATCTGTCTTAATGTATCAATATCGTTTGTATAG
>CAVBMG010000095.1:0-12588 GCA_963596435.1 Agathobacter sp. | reverse complement strand
TCATTACAGGAACTGCGAATGATGTACATCCGCCTCTTTATTACTTGATGTTAAAGATATTTATCAATGTATTTGGAGATAGTATACCTGTCTACAAGTTATTTTCAATATGTCCATTGATACTATGCTTTGTTTTGGCAGGCACAAAGATCAGAAAGTACTGGGGAGAACAGACCTCTCTTTTATTTGTATTTTTTATCAATGCGATTCCCTGTCTGTTAGAATATGTAATACAGATTCGTATGTACTCCTGGGCATTATTATGGGTGACCTGGGCTGCTGTCAGTGCATATGGAGTATACAGGGAGAGAGGTATTTCCAATCAATTACAGTTAACTATGGCGACACTATTAGCATGTTACACTCATAATTATGCTATGATCAGTTGTGTTATTATTTATGGCATATTGGCAGTTACTCTTTTGAGAAAACCGAAGCAGTGGCTGATTTCCGGTGTAATAGTAGCTGTTTGTTATATTCCGTGGTTGTTGGTGTTATACCAGCAGACGATGAACCGAATTGGAAATTATTGGATAGATCCTGTTACTGGGAAAGAGATTGTTGGTTATGCAGGATTTTTGTTTGATTCCAGTATTCCCTATTCTTCATGGATGCTTGGATTATTGTGCATTATTGCTGTTGTGCAGTGTGTAAAGGCAATCAGGGCAAAAGAAGAGCGAGGAGCTGTAGCACTGTGTATGCTGGGAGTTCCTCTATTTACAGCAACAATTGGGATTATTGTGTCTGTTGTTGTGACACCATTTTTTATTGCCAGATACTTAATCCCCTGTATAGGATTATTGGCATTGTTCCTTGCTATCAGTTTCGGAGAACAGAAAACATATTTGAAGATACTTCTGATTTTGTTCAGCTGTGTTATGTTTGTCAGTGCGTACAGAATTAATTACACCAAAGAATATGAGAGTACCAGGACGCAGGAACTTCTTGATTATATGAATGAAAATATGGGAGAAAACGACTATATTTTATATAATTACGAAATATATGGCTTTATATATCAGATTTATTTTGATGAAGAGCGTACAGTATTCTTAGGAGATATGGATTTTTCACAGGATTTCGATACGTTATGGTTTTTTGACAGTTGCGTTACACCATGGCTGGATTCACAGACACTTGAGAATTATCAGTTACAGAAGGAATTCATAGGAAGAATGGGAATAGAGCAGAATGAATTCTCTCTATATCGAATAACCCATAAGTGAGTGTAGAATATGAAAAAAATAAGTATTGTTTGTAGTATCTATTTGGGCTGTGTTATAATCATATTGGCTGTTATGGCATGGCGTCACCCTTTTACGAATGAATTAATATCAACAAACGGGTCCGCATATGAGCAGAAGGTGAATTCTGTAGCATTCGGTTATCAGTTGGATCAGCAGTTTATACCGATAGAAAATGGATTATCGGCAATAGATATTTATGTAAACACAACGGAGTGCTCAACAGAAAGCGGAAAATTGCAATTCTCTATCTGGAACCAGTTAAATGAGCCATGTTTTATAAAGGATATTCCATTGTCAGAATTGCCGGAGTATGGCTGGTATAGAGTATTGTTGGATACGCAGTTACAGAAAGGGGAGCAATATCGACTGGTGCTTGAAAGCGTAGATTGCGTAGATCTGGGACCGCAGATATCCTTTTTTGCAGCAAATCAGGCGGCAGCACCGGAGCAGATAACGGATACGCTGATCTATGCTGGACAGGAAGTATCTAATGCAGCACTTCGTATTAGATTCTACTATGAAGTACCTGTGAAATGGTATATATATGGTGTATATGTGCTGTTTGCAGCCATTATTGGTATGTGGATGATAAGTTTTTTTAATAAGGAGAGATAAAAGATGGAGAGAACGAGTAATTTTTTCCTGATTCATAACTTTAACACGATTCCTGATGAATTGATTGCAATGTGTCAGGATTATGTTATTTATGATTGCTCAACAGATAATACTGTGAAAGAGAAACTTCATGGTGGGCAGTATAATGTAATAGATATAAAAAATACAGGTCATAATATTACTACCTATTTCTCCTATTTTGATGAACATTACGATGATTTACCGGAAGTAATCTGTCTGTTAAAGGGTAATATGATAGGACGGCATTGTTCAAAGGAATTTTTTGAACAGGTATATGATAATAAGACATTTACATTCCTGTATGATGAGAAAAAGTATTGGAACCGTTTTTCAAAATATAATGAAAATAAAGAGAAAAATGAAATCGGAACAACATTTCTTGCAATGGAAAATGTCTATGTAGAGAAGAATGATTCATGGTATGTGGATTCTCCTAATCATCCAAAGAAATACTTTAACGATGTGGATGACTTGCTTAGATTCATTTACAAAGATCCAATGATACCACAATATTGCATGTTTTCACCGGGAGCATGTTTTATTGTGCGCAGAGAGCAGATACAGAAACATAGCAGGGAATTTTACCGCAATCTGAATAAGATCATGAATTATGCAATGGACCCAAGTTTCCCATCAGAAGCACACCAGATTGAGAGAATTCTGCCTATTATCTTTACTTCTCTATGTGAGGTAAATGACTGGATGAATGATGAAGCTGCCTTTGATGCTAAATTACCGGAGTGTAGCGCATACATACAGTATAAATGGGAGAACAGACCAAGAAAGTTCAAAAAATTAAGGCAGGCATTGGGTTTAATATAGATTAGAAGGTTAAAAGATACATGAAATTAGTTAGTGTAGTAGTGTTGGCCTATAAATCAGCAGATACGATAGTTGAAACATTAGAAAGTATAAAAAATCAGACATATTCTGATATAGAGCTTATTGTAACAGATGACTGTTCTCCAGATCGGACTGTCGAGGTAGTAAAAAAATGGATGGAAGATAATAAAGGATGTCTTTCTGATATGAAATTAATAACTACTGAGCAAAATACGGGTTTGCCTGCTAATATTAATAGAGGGCTAAAGGCTGCAACTGGTGTATATTATAAAGGGATTGCAGGAGATGACTGTCTGTCGGAGAATGCTATAGAGAAGTATGTGGATTTTTGCGAGAAGAACCCTGGTATTTTTCCTATTGCGCGGGTTCATCTTTTTACAGATCATGAGAAAAATCCATCTTTTCCGGAAGTTCAGGCATATTGCAATAAATGCTATAAGTTCGCACAAAAATCTTATAAAGAACAATATCAGATGCTGCTTATGCAAAATTGCATTGTAGCACCTTCGGCTACATTTTATACCATGGATTTCCTAAGACAGGTTAAAGGGTATGATGAGGAATATAAATGGTTTGAGGATTATCCTATGAATCTGAAAGTTATGCATGCAGGTTATCAATTTGGTTTTATTGATGAAGAAATTGTGTGGTATCGTATGTCAGAAAAATCTGTTACGGCTTCTCAGCAAATGCGTTTGAAAAAGACAGAGATGAAGCTATTCTTTCGAAGAAAGTTATGGTATATTATACAGGCTGGAATGGGATGGGAAGGTATTAAGCAGTGTAAATATTGGATAAAGATTGCAATGCTGAAATAGAAGGAGAAGAAGCCTGATAATGAATATTGTGATTATACCTGCTTTTTTTAAAACAAAAAGCAGAAGTACACTTGGAAGCTTTTTCCTGGAACAGGCAAGAGCATTACAGAAAAAGGGACACAGTGTCACAATTTTATATTGTGACACTTATTCTATTAAATGTATGAAAGACTGGTTCACATACAATGAGGAAAAAGAAGAGATAATTGATGGCATCCAGATATATAGAAATAAGACTTTTTGTCCATTAAAGCATGGGATAGAAGGACACAGGAAAGCCTTTGCCAGGGGAATCCAAAGGCTTTATACACAATATATGAGAGAAGATAGACCGGATATTATACATGCACACTGTTGTGTATGGGCTGGGTATGCAGCAATGAAGCTTTCTGAGCAGATAGGAGTTCCCTATGTAGTGACAGAGCATGCAACATTATTTCAATTACATAGAGATGAAATAAGCTCCAGAAATAATGCAATTATTCAACAAGTTTATCAAAGGGCAGCAAGAGTAATTTGTGTAAGCAAAGCTTTTGCCAGGTTAATAGAATCATATAGATCAGATATAGATGTAGTAGGTAATGTGGTGAATTGCGATACCTTTATACCGCCCAAAGTCTCTAAAAATCATAATGAAATCAGATTTCTTACTGTGTGCTATATGGAAGAAGAAGCACAGTTATATAAAAAAGGGATGGATATACTGATTCAAGCCTGGGCAGAAATTATTAGAAGAAATGTGAATGCAAAACTGGTAATTGGTGGTGGAGGAAAAGCTGTACAAAAAGTTGTAGAATGGACCAAAGAGTATCATGTGACAGATAGTGTGGAATTCCTTGGCACATTGAACAGAGAACAGGTTGTGGAGCAAATGCAGATGTGTGACTGTTTTGTCCTGCCAAGCCGTTATGAGACCTTTGGTGTAGTGTATATCGAGGCTATGGCTTGTGGAAAACCTGTTATTGCAGTGGCTAACGGTGGACCTGATGATTTCGTAAAAGACTTTAATGGTATGTTGATAAAGCCTGATGTTGAAGAGCTTACAGGAGCAATCAATAAGATGATAAAACGATTAAAGGGTTACGATTATTATTATGAGGAAGAAATATCCAGTTATATAAAAAATCTATTTTCTTATGATTCGATTGCGGGAAAATTATTAGAAGTTTATAAATCAATTTTAACAAGTTGTTAATAAAAATGAGAGGGATTATACAAATGGCAAGACAAAAGGTTCAAAAGGTGGTAATAGGATTTTTGTGCCTATGTACAGTATTAATGTTTAGTATGAATTTTACCTGCCCGCAAATAGATAACACATATGGGTGGCTTTATGCAGTGTTGGAAAATTTAAGACTAAGTATTAACAAGGATATGTTTCAATTAACAATCTATTGGGGCGCATTATTTTATTGCAATCTTAAACTATTAAATTTAAAATATGAAAAATGTTATGGTATTTACGTATTGAATTTAATACTTGCATTATTCTGGCTTTTTTCGGAAAGCTTGCAAATAGATAACACATTCAATCATATTACAGGACAATCAGGGCAAGTAGCAAAAAGCTTGATATATGTGCTTGGTGCTGTACATTTATTAAACTGTATAGCTATACTTGTTAGATATATATTAGAGAGAAACAATACAAATGAAGAAAAGGAAACAACGAATAAACTGATTCTATTCTATAGGAAACATAATTACTTGTCCCTATTTGTACTTATTTTGCTGGTATGGATGCCGAATACCATACTTTCCCATCCTGCAAGTATGGAGTATGATGTATGGGATTCAGTAATGATGTATTTTGGAGACATAACATTTACATCACATCATCCTGTTGTATTTACTGTTCTAATTGGATATATTGCAAAACTGGGGTATGAACTTGGAAATATAAATGTTGCATTATTTATATGGGTGATTATACAGACAGTAATTGAAGCAGCCATTATGGCATATGCTATTTACACGTTAAAGAAAAATAATACACCAAAGTGGTTTGTTGTGCTGACATGCTTAATAGCTTTCTTCTCTCCATATTATATTTCGTATATCTGTACGATTGTAAAGGATTCGCTGTATTCGTTTGCAGTACTTCTCTATGTTGTAGAACTATTTTGGATGCATGTAGATTGGAAGAAGTTTTGGAAATCCTGGAATCATATTCTTTTGTTTGATATAGCAACACTTATCATGATGTTGTTTAGACATAATGGGAAATATATTATTGGAATGATGTTTGTATATATTTTGATAAAATTTATACTACAGCATAAAGAATATAAGAAAATAATAATTGCACGGAATATAGTATTCATATTAATTCCAGTCATTTTCTCTATAGGAAGTACAAAATATGTTATTAATAAGTATGATGTTGTAGAACAGGTGGGAGAAGGAATGAGAGAAGCATTTTCTATTCCTTTTCAGCAGACTGCCAGATATGCGAAATATTATGGTGATGAAACTCCGGTAGAAGAGAAGACAGCAATTGATATGTGTATTGA
The DNA here is from genome assembly GCA_963596435.1 of Agathobacter sp. Classification (GTDB taxonomy): domain Bacteria; phylum Bacillota; class Clostridia; order Lachnospirales; family Lachnospiraceae; genus COE1. The sequence goes on along the minus strand of CAVBMG010000095.1, from coordinate 6,531 downwards.
TTACTATTGTATGGCTGATGTGTATGAACCAATTATTTCAGATCCTGTGAAAGGAAGATTTCATAGGGAAGCGACAAGAGAGCAATGGATAGAATATTTTAAAGTATGGCTTACTCAGTTTATGAGACATCCGGCTACATATTTTGGGGCGACATTTAACCAGAATTATTTTATTATATATCCGATGCAGGAAAATATCAGATTATATCCGAATGCTTATGTGGATTATTTCTGGGATCACGACTTTTTGGATAAGATAGGTGTACAAAAGAATATGACATTTGAGAAAATGAATCAGACCAGATTAAGTTATTATAAGTGGCTGCAGGTCTTTCCTATAACTGGTGTGATGTCTTGCTTAGGAGTTTACAATATACTTTTGTTATATTTGATTGTCTATGCAATACATGACAAGAAAAGGAATTATTTTGGAGTTGTTTTTCCAGTCATTATTAGTAATCTGGTAGTAATTGCAGGTACCTGTATATATGACAACATTAGATATGCATTGCCTATTATTTATGCAATGCCAGTAATTACTGCATATTTTATGTATATATATGTTAAAAAAAGCGATACAGAGATGTAGGAGAGAGAACTGTGCAAGAAAAAATAAATAAGCTTGGCAATCTGTGTTTCTGGATTGCACTCATAATAGAATGTATAATAGTAATGATTGATAAAAGTGCATATACCAATCCATGGGAAGGACAACTTTTCAGACTGACCTTTTTACTTTTTTGCATTAAGGTGATTACGACCAGATATTCCAAGAAGGAATGGATTGTCATTGCAATTGTTGGTGTAGTAGTATCGATATCATATCTGGTAAATGATAAGGATGAGGTAGTCAGAGCAGCTGTTTTTGTCATTTCTTGCAAGAATATAGATGTAAAGAAAATACTGAAAGTGGTATTAGGCATTACACTGGCAGGTTCGGTAATTCTGTTTATTTTAGCGGCAAGTGGTACATTTGGTGATATGACAATGACAGCCAATTTTGGAAGAGGACCATTTCCGGGAATTGTTGAAACGAGATATTGTTTTGGCATGGGGCATCCAAATGCTTTTCAATGCATGATGTATATGATGACGGTGTTATGTCTGTACATTTATATTGATAGAATGAAATGGTATCATTTTGCAGCATTGTTTCTGATTAATATAATTACTTATCAGTATACAGATTCAAATACCGCTATACTTGTAATAGGTGCAACGATAATAGGAGCAGTTATTATTAAGTATGTTCCGGCAATGAGGAATATGAAGTGGGTATACTGGGTAAGTGGAGTATTTGTATTAGCACTAGTTAGCTTTTCTGCAGTTGGATCACATACTGGAAGAGAAACACAGTTTATGTACGATTTGGATCAGATATTAAATGGAAGATTTCAGTATGCCCACGCAATTGAAAATGCGAGAGTAGAGAATTGGACTCTGTTCTCAAATAGAGCGAATACAGAGTTTTTTGATCAGGGATTTATCCGTCTGTTTTACTGGTATGGAATTATTCCAGGAGTGATGTATGTATTAGCAAATTTTTATTTAATATATCAGAGCTATCAAAAAAGAGATTATATGTTACTTATTATTGTAGTTGGGTTTTCGCTGTTTTCGTTAATGGAAGCACATTTAATATCAGTTTATATTTTACGTAATTATTTATTTATTTTATTGGGATATTATTGGTATCAACCATTTGAAATGGTGGAGAAAAAGAATGGATAATAAGGAAATTATGGTTACAGTGTTAACTCCCTGCTTTAATAGTGTAAAAACTATTGAGAAAACATTGGCATGTATTGAACAACAAACATATCCCCATATCGAGTACATTATTTTGGATGGTGGCTCTACAGATGGTACATTGGAGGTAATAGAACATTATAGAAAGAAGCTGCCAGGGCAGTTTACATTGATTTCTGAGAAAGATCAGGGTATTTATGATGCGATGAATAAGGGAATCAGGTTAGCTAAAGGTAAGTTAATCGGCATCGTAAATAGTGATGATTGGTATGAAGAGGATACTATAGAAAATGTAGTAAATGCATATCAGGGTAATCAGTATGAAGTAGTTTATGGTATGCAGAGAACCTATTTGAATGGGAAAGAAAAGGCAACTTTTATCTATCATCATGATTTTTTACCACAACAGATGATTACTCATCCTACCTGTTTTGTAACAAAAGATGTATATGAAACATTTGGCGCTTTTGATTTGCAATACAGGTCAGCAGCGGATTATGATCTCATGCTACGATTGTATCAGACAAAACAGGTAACTTTTACACCAGTCATGAAAGTACTTTCGAATTTTCAATTAGGTGGGATGTCCAGTAGTCAGGTAGGTGTACAGGAGAGTCTAAAAGTCAGATATAAATATGGATATCTGTCTAAAAAGCAATTATTACTTAGAACTGTAAAAAGTAAGATATATCAATGGCTACATGAAAGGAAAAAGTAATGTCTTCTAAAAAACTGGCAATTATTTCTTTGAATACGGAAAAGAAAAATTTAAGTAAATACTACAATTCCCAGGCAGAAGGATTGGCGAAGGCATTTGCCAGGTTAGGACATGATGTAGAGGTGTATCATCTCATTCCTGATCTAGATAGGGATAAAGAAGAAATAGAACATGATGGTATCAAAAGTATTTATTTGAAGACAAAACATATAGGAAAACATGCATTGCCTGACTATACTGGATTGAATGCAGATAGAGAGTGCTACATTACGGCATCAGATAACTATATCGCATTGTGGGGATTCTTTAAATGGTGCAGGAAAAATAATATCTTATGTCTGCCGTATATTGGAGTTATCAAAAGCAATAATGCTTCAGCCTGGAAGAAGAAAATAGTAGATTTATTTTGCGATAATACATGGTTTTATAAAAAGTATCCCACTGTTGTGAAAACCCCTGCTTTAGCCGAACAATTGAGAGCATTAGGTGCAGGAGATAATGTAAAAATAATTCCGGTGGGGCTGGATGAAAGTATTTTAAAACAGGATTATGCAGAGTATGATACTGATAAAATAAAAGAAAAATGGGGATATCAGCCACAGGACAAGATTTTGCTTTTTATCGGTCGAATGACAAATGAAAAGCAACCATTAAGAATGGTAGAGATATTTAGAGAACTATATGCAAAAGATAAGGGCTATAGGTTATTGATGATTGGACAGGGAGAATTACTAGAGCAGGTAAAACACAGTATTTCTGAAAATTCCATTGATTTGGCTGTCACAATCATTGAAAAAATAGAGAACAGTATTATATGGGAAGCTTATCGAATCGCATATGTTTATGTGAATCTGAATGAACATGAAATTTTTGGCATGTCTATTTTGGAAGCTATGTACTACGAGTGTCCTGTTGTAGCGTTGGAAGCACCGGGACCTGATTATATCATGGAGCAGGGAAAATACGGATTTCTGTGTAAAAATGAGATGGAAATCTGCGACAGACTGGAATCTGTCTGCTTAAACAGCAATATAGAAATATCCAGAAAACGGGTTGGGCAGAAGTTTATGTGGAAAGAAAGTGCAAAAGTATTTACGGACATAATAAATTTGCTTAATTAAAGGAATTGTAGTAATATCAATGACAGAAAGCTATTACTGAAGTGGGATGGGAGAAGAAAATGAAAGTAAAATGCAATGTTTTAGATAGACAGTTTTTTCAATATCAACAGGAATATGAAGCGGCAGCTTTGCGAGTACTCCGTTCAGGCTGGTATGTGTTAGGTGATGAGGTAAAGCAATTTGAAGAAGAATTTGCAGCATTTACAGGCAGAAAGTACTGTGTTGGATTAAATTCTGGACTTGACGCACTTATTATGTCTGTAAGAGCACTAGGAATTGGTCAGGGAGATGAAGTCATTGTACAGGCAAATACCTATATTGCAACAGTACTTGGCATTACAGAAAATGGTGCTACTCCTGTCTTTGTAGAACCGGATGAATACTACAATATAGATGCTGATAGGATAGAAGCGGCAATCACAGATAAAACAAAGGCAATTATGGTAGTACACCTTTATGGACAGGCAAGCAATATGGATAAAATTGTAGAGATTTCTAAAAAATACAATTTGCCAATTATTGAGGATTGTGCGCAGTCGCATGGAGCATGCTTTAATGGAAAAATGACAGGCTCTTTTGGAATCTCTGGTTGTTTCAGCTTCTATCCAACCAAAAATCTAGGTGCTTTTGGCGATGCTGGAGCAATTGTTACAGATGACAAGGAATTTGCGGATAAAATTCGCATGATGAGAAATTACGGTAGCAAAATTAAATATTACAATGAAATAGAAGGTGTCAATTCCAGACTGGATGAGATGCAGGCAGCATTGCTGCGTGTGAAATTGACACATATAGATGAGCTGAATAAGGAAAGAGTGGTTCTCGCTGACAGATATACAAAGGGTATCAAAAATGAACGTATTATCAAGCCAGAAATCAGAGCTTATGCCAGCAGTATATTCCACCAGTATGTAATCCGTTGTAATGACAGAGACAAACTGCAGAAGTATTTGGAAGAACAGGGTATCCAGACACAAATTCATTATCCTGTACCGCCACATTTGGCAGAATGTTATAACCAATTGGGGCATAAGAGGGGAGACTATCCTATTACAGAGCTATATGCGAATGAAGTACTGAGTCTGCCTATTTATACCGGTATGACTTGGGAAGAACAGGATTATGTGGTTGATAAACTAAATCAATTTCAAGGATAATATAAAACTATGAAATTTGTTTCAAAATAATATATCTAATTTTTTCGGAAATAAAATGACAAATGAAGCTAAGGAATATAAGTACAATCATATATAATACAAGCCAAATAATGACATTGTTTTTTAAAGAAGTATGCATATTGTAAAATATATGATTTATGGGCAAATGTAATAAACACATTTCCATACTTATAGAGCCAAGAGGGGCTATTTTTTTCCAAAACCATGCTAATGTGTTGGTATTAAGGAACCATACTATAATTATTGTAGAAATCATAACACCGCAAATTAGGGCTGTATCACCACTTACTGTATCTACATCATATTTTACACACAAAATAGAGTACATTAACAAGATAAATAGCCCTAGGTAACTTATGATTTTCAAAGCTTTTGAAGTTTGGGTTTTCATAAAATGGGACAGACATACACCCAAAGAGAAATATAGCAATCCCTCGCCATCATGAACATACATAAATGGAAAAGACAAATTTAAGGAGTATAAAGCATAGCCTGCAAAAATTAAAATAACAAAAAGTGGAGTATATATATTGACAATTGTCTTGCTTTGCAAGAAGCATATAAAGTAGTATATGATATATAAGAGAAGAATTACGCAGAAGAACCACGCAACTGTATTATCAGGGTAAATATCATCAACCCATCCACTTGAAATCATGAGAAAAGATAAAATTTCCTTTTTCATATTAATAGAAGAAGGTCCAGAAACACACATATAAAAAAAGAGAGATAAAAAATATACAGGATATATTTTCAGTAATTTAGGAATAAGAAACTGCTTAAAAGTATAATGTTTATTGATTAATTTATGCTTATATGAATAATCCATACAGAATCCACTCAAAATGAAAAAAGTATAGTTGCCTAAGTATCCACCATATTTTTGAAAAAAAGGAATGTAATGTGAAAATACTCCACAAAACGAATTATCCAAATGAAAAATCATAATAAGAAGAAATGACAACAGCTTTAAAAAGGATAATCGGTTCCATTTATCCGGAGTCATGAAATTATCAATGGTATTGTAATTTGATGCTTGCATTTGTAGACTCTCCTTAAATTTGATATGATAAAAATATATCACATTAACACAAATAGGTAAATAACATTGTAAATGAGCATGGATAGTTTACTAATAAGAAAGGGCAGAATTAAATGATAGAAGAATGCAAATTAATAGAATTTCCACAAAAGGGTGATGAGAGAGGTCATCTTGTTATTGTAGAAGGAGATCAGGATATTCCATTTGATATTAAAAGGGTATTTTATATCTATGGCTCAGATAAAGATGTCGTGCGTGGTAAACATGCTAATTATGATACGGAGTTTGTACTTATCAATGTGGCAGGGACTTCCAAAGTGCGTGTGACCGATGGCAAGAATGAGAAGACTTTTAATCTGGATAGACCGCATATAGGGATATATTTGCCTAAGCTTGTATGGAAGGATATGTATGATTTCTCAGAGGATTCTGTGTTGCTGTGTCTTGCCAGTGAACACTATAATTCCGAGGAATATATCAGAGACTATGAGGAGTATTTGCAAATCATGAAAGGTTTAAATAAATAGAATGATACTACGGAAATTAGAAGAAAAAGACGCTCCTTTTATGTTAGAGTGGATGCATGATAAGGATATTACGGCAGGTTTTCAACGCCCATTTGAACAGGCAACGATTGATACTGTCATACCGTTTATTCAGAATAGTTTTGATGAAGAAAATCAGAACTTCGCTTTTGTAAATGATGAAGATAAATATCTGGGA
>CAVBMG010000094.1:0-12736 GCA_963596435.1 Agathobacter sp. | reverse complement strand
TGCGCATGTGGTCTGATTAGTTACATGACAATATAGAACGGAAAGGATACACCATGTCAGACACAAAAACCAGAGAGCCACAGCAGAAACGCTCTATTGAGAAAAAAAACAGAATTATTGAAGTGGGATTTCTTTTGATGTGTGAGAAAGGATATCAGAAGACTACAACTGCGGATATTGCCAAAGCAGCCGGCGTTTCCACCGGTATTATATACAGTTATTTTACAGATAAGCATGATATTTTCATGGATGGATTAAAGGCATACAGCCAGAAAATGATGGTTCCCGTATTTGAGGAATTTACACTGCCTTTTGATCCTAAGACAAGTCTTGAAAGAATTGTGGATTCCTTGATTGAGTCACATAAAATATTCAATCACGCCCATAAAGAGATTGAAGCGCTGACCATGACCAATGACGAGGTTGCCGTTCTCATGGCAGATATGGAGCTAAAGACTACTCTACAGCTGGAAGAATTTCTAAGAAATGCCGGATATGACTGTGAAAATCTGGCTGAGAAAACCCACATTATCTATAATATGGTAGATTCTCTCAGCCATGAATTAACCTTTCATAAGCACCCTGGATTGAATCCGGATCAAATGAAAGCTATCGTTATTGACACGATTCTCTATCTGTTAGGAACGCCTCATCAGAGTTAGTAACGAACTTCCATTAAGGCAAGTCCTTTAGCAGGCGCCAACGCTCCTGCCATATCTCTCGATCCTCTGGATAGCAGCATCTCCATTTCTGAAGGGTTGCGCTGTCCAAGTCCTACTTCTATAAGTGTTCCCGTCAATATCCGCACCATATGATACAGGAAGCCATCCCCCCGATATGTCAGAACTACTTCTTCGCCTATTCTTTCAATCTGAATGGCTTCTATCGTTCTGACAGTCGACTTCTTGCTTTTTTTATTAGAAGTAAATGCTCTGAAATCGTGCTTGCCTATACAATAGGATGCAGCCTCTCTCATGGCATCCAGATTCAGCTTCTGTGGCAGTTCATATACATAACGGCGTTCAAAGATACAGGGAAGTGCGCTGTTCCATATTCGGTAGCGATATGTCTTGCCCACAGCATTCAAGCGGCTGTGAAATCTCTCAGGCATCTCCTGAATCTGAATGACTCCGATATCCTCAGGCAGATAGCGGTTGATATAGTCCATAATCTCATCTGCGCTCATCTTCGTGTCAATCTTAAAATTAGCCACCTGACCATACGCATGTACTCCGGCATCTGTTCTGCCTGAGCCGTCAATCTGTACCTTACTGTCTGTCATTTTGGACAGAATCGCTTCAAACTTACCCTGTATGGTATGTCCTGTGGATTCCTGTCTCTGCCAGCCCTGATATTTCGTTCCCTCGTATTGTATCAAGATTTTAAAGTTTCGCACTCTTTTCCTCCGTCTTATCCTGCTCTTCTTTCTGAAGTACAGCCATATCTTCTTTTGTAAGCTTCCTGTAGTCATTCAGATTCGCGATCAGAAGCTTCACGCATGTCTTTGGTGTATCAAAAATACCCGCTTCATTCATATTCTGAAGTAAAATTCCCACTGGAATCGCTATGATCATACCGCCTACCCCGGCGAGCTTATATCCGATAAACAGCAGAAACAAAGTTGGAATCGGCTCCATTCCAATAGAATCTCCCATAATCTTAGGCTGGATCAGCTGACGCACGATCTGTCCTACGCCCCAGATAATCAGGAATCCAATTGCTCTTACATAATCTCCACCAAGCAGCTTGATAATTGCCCAGGGCCAGAATACTGCACCACTGCCAAAGAACGGCAGGAAATCCAGAAAAGCAATCGCAAAGGCAATCAGGAAAGAATAATCTATCTTCAATATAAAAAGCCCTATCAGAATCAGCACATAAATTCTGATTTCAATGAAGAACTGTGCCTTGATATACCCACCAAATGCCTGTTTCATGCTGTTATAAAAAATATCATATTTATGTCTGATACTTTCCGGGATTACCTTATCAACCAGCTCCAGCATATATTCTCTGTCTGCAATAAAGAAATAAGCAGATAAAAGGCACATCACAACTCCGATTGCCACATTGGCAATACTTCCTACCATACCGCTGACTCCCTGTACGGAGAAAGCCTGGGTATTTCCTACGAAATCACTGATCGTTTTCCCTATGGAATTGCCAAATTCATTGAGCTTCTCTACCAGATCCGGTGAGAGATTCACAGTCAGGGCATTCACCAGAGAACCAAAATGTGAGAAATCCTGTTGCAGACTCTCCCACATATCAGGAATCTCGCCCACAAAACCGACTATCTGCTTCGCCAGAATGGATATGACCAGATAGCAGGCTCCTACTACTGCAGCAATAACCAGTACGATGACCATGACCGTTCCGGCTTTTCGTCGTATCTTAATCCGATGCTCCAGAAAATGTACCAGTGGATTCGCCATACAGGATATGATCCATCCGATTACAAATGGCATAAAGAACACCAATAATTTCGGGAGCAGTAAAATACACAATAAAATAAGTGTTACAAAGACTAACAAATTGACTATTAATTTCAGATTTTTCTGATATTGCCTTTTCATAGGAATGCCTCCTTGCTACTGCGTAACTTCCTCTTTACCGGTCAGCTGATCTATCAGATCATAGATTTCTTCTCTTCCCTGTTTCGTCTCAGCTGAAAAAGGAATCACAATCGTATCTTTATCCACACCAAGCCCCTGTTTAACAAGTTTTACCTGCTTTGCAATCTGGCTGCGGTTGATCTTATCCAGTTTGGTTGCGATTACGATAGGATGATAGCCATTTGCCAGAATCCACTCATACATCTGTCTGTCATTGGCTGAAGGCTCATGTCTGATGTCAACTAAAAGAAATACAGCCTGCAATACCTTGGAGCGATGCAGGTATTTCTCTATCATCTTACCCCATTTTTCCTTTTCCTGCTGACTTACCTTGGCATATCCATATCCCGGAAGATCCACAAAATACAATTCATCATTGATATTATAGAAATTGATAGTCTGTGTCTTACCCGGCTGTGCACTGGTTCTTGCCAGGGATTTACGGTTCATCAGGGCATTGATCAGAGAAGATTTACCTACATTACTCTTGCCTGCAAAAGCAATCTCCGGTAACTGATTATCCGGGATCTTGCTCGTAACACCAATTACTGTCTCAAGGCTGACATTCTTAATTACCATCTGTTACTCCTTTCTTACGTTTCGAAGCTCCTGCTTTCTTCTGCACTTTGGCAAAAGCATGCTCTATGACTTCTTCCATTCGCTCCACATATATAATCTCCATGCCGGATTTAATCTCTTTGCTGATTTCATCCACATCACGTTCATTTTCTTTTGGAACCAGTACTGTAGTGATGCCCGCAGTCTTAGCCGCCAGAAGCTTCTCTTTGAGCCCTCCGATAGGAAGCACTCTGCCTCTTAAAGTGATTTCACCAGTCATTGCCACCTTGCATTTTACAGGTGTCTGTGTAATCGCAGACAATACCGCTGTTGCCATGGTAATTCCTGCTGATGGTCCATCCTTTGGCACCGCGCCCTCTGGAATATGAATATGAAAATCATGTTCCTTAAAATAATCCGGTGTGATCTTATACTGATCTGCAATAGAACGGATATAGCTGATTCCCGTCATGGCAGATTCTTTCATTACATCTCCCAGCTGTCCGGTCAATTCTACTTCGCCTTTTCCAGCCATTACATTAACTTCTATCTGCAGGGTATCTCCCCCTACGCTGGTCCATGCAAGTCCTCTTACAATACCTATATCATCTGCCTCATTTGCCATATCAGCGCGATACTTGGGCTTTCCAAGATATTTTTCCAGATTTCTGCCACTGACATGAACACTCGTTACTTTCTTCTGGAGGATATCTCTGGCAGCTTTACGGCAGATGCTTCCAATCATTCTCTCCAGTCCACGCACACCGGCTTCTCTTGTATAATGTTCAATGATGTCTTTTAATGCTGAATCACTGATACTAAGCTGTTCTTTCGTCAGACCGTTTTTTGCAAGTTCCTTATCTATCAGATGTTCCTTTCCAATATGGAACTTCTCGTTAGCAGTATAGCTGCCAATTTCAATAAGCTCCATACGGTCAAGCAATGGACGTGGAATATTGCCTGCGTCATTTGCTGTAGCTATGAACAGAACCTTGGACAGATCCAGCGGTAATTCCACATAGTGATCTCTGAAATGGCTGTTCTGCTCTGGGTCCAGTACTTCCAAAAGTGCAGAGGAAGTGTCCCCTTTGTAATCGCTGCTTACTTTGTCAATCTCATCCAGCAGCATAAGTGGATTGCCTACACCCGCCTGTCTAAGACCATTTGCGATTCTGCCAGGCATCGCACCGATATAGGTTCTTCTATGACCTCTGATCTCTGCTTCATCTCTTACACCACCAAGACAGATTCGTACATATTTCTTATTCAATGCATCTGCTATGGATTTTGCAATGGAAGTCTTACCGGTTCCGGGAGGTCCCACCAGACAAAGAATAGGTGCTTCTCCCTTACTGGTCAGCGCTCTTACTGCCAGATATTCCAGGATTCTTTCTTTCACTTTCTCCAATCCATAATGGTCACGATCAAGAACCTCCTCTGCCTTATCCATATCAATGGTATCCTTGGATACCTTGTTCCATGGCAATTCCAGCAAAGTCTCAATATAGCCACGCTCTACAGCGCTCTCTGAGCTTGCTCCCATAATGGTCTTATAGCGTGAGATTTCCTTTTTGATCTTATCCTTGATCTCTTTATCGGCTTTTAACTTCTCCAGAGCCTGTGAAAACTGAGCAAGTTCAGAATCTTCGTCCTTGTCTCCCAGTTCATTGCGGATATAATCCATCTGTTCACGCAGGATATAGTCTCTTTGGTTCTTATCTATTTTTTCTTTTAATTTTGCTGCCAGCTGGGTTCGTATAGAAGCTATCTGTGCTTCATTGATCAGCATTGTAATCAATAAAGTGCACTGTTCCCTGAGATCTGTTGTCTCCAGAAGCTGCTGCTTCTGTTCATATGTAAACGGTGTATTGATTGCCACCTGATTCACAAGAAAAGACAATTTATTCTTCTCACTAAAGTACTTCCCAAGGCTCTTACCGATCTTTGGATAGAATTTCACATAAGTCTCAAATACATCCTTGAGAGATCGTACTAATGCCTCTTCTTCTACTTCATCTAATGTTCCTTCTGTATCTTCTATCTGTTCAAGAATAGCGCTGAAATATCCATCGTTATCCCTGGTTTCCGTCATTTTTGCTTTATACTGTCCTTCTACCAGCACCCTGTCTATATCATTGGGAAGTCTGGTAATCTGTTTGATTAATGCCACTGTACCATACTGATACAGATCTTCTCCTGTTGGAGTATCCTGTTCAGGATTCTTCTGCGCTACCAGAAAAATCTGTTGTGTCTCTGTCATAGCATGCTCTACTGCTGCTTTGGAAAAATCTCTGGACAGATCAAAATGAATAATCATGTCCGGCATAACTGTCAAGCCACGTAAAGCTACCAATGGCAGTTCTATTTGTATGCTGTTAATTTCACTCATATCACATATCTTACCTTTCAGTAATCAGTGTCAAAACGCCGCCTTTTGGCAGGCGGCGTTTCATTTATTCTGTCTATTCTTATTTCGCCTTCTTTTCGCGTTCCGTTCTTGTAGACTCGCGATGTACAATGAAAGGCTGACTATCTCCTTCTACTGCCTCTTTTGTAATAACGCAGCTTTCGATGGTATCATCAGAAGGGATTTCATACATAACATCCATCATGATATTTTCCATAATGGAGCGAAGACCTCTTGCTCCGGTCTTTCTTTCCAATGCTTTCTCTGCAATTGCATCAATTGCATCCGGTTCAAAGCTCAACTTCACATCATCAAGCTCGAATAACTTCTGATATTGCTTGATCAGAGCATTCTTAGGCTCTCTTAAAATACGCACCAGCGCACTCTTATCCAGTCCTTCCAGAGATACCACGATAGGTACTCGACCAACAAACTCAGGAATCAGTCCATACTTGGTCAGATCCTGTGGTGTTACCTCTTTGAATACTTCTCCGATATCCTGCTCTGTCTTATCAGCAATCTCTTTATTAAATCCAATTGATGTACGATCCATTCTGGCTTCTACGATCTTATCCAGACCGTCAAAAGCACCGCCGCAGATGAATAGAATATTGGTCGTATCAATCTGAATCAGCTCCTGATGTGGATGCTTTCTGCCGCCCTGTGGTGGTACACTTGCAACCGTACCTTCGATAATTTTAAGTAACGCCTGCTGTACACCTTCACCAGATACGTCTCTGGTTATGGATACATTCTCACTCTTCTTCGTGATCTTATCAATCTCGTCGATATAAATGATACCATACTGAGCACGTTCCACATCATAATCTGCCGCCTGAATCAGTTTCAGTAAAATATTCTCTACATCTTCACCTACATATCCGGCTTCTGTCAATGTTGTAGCATCTGCAATCGCAAATGGCACATTGATGATCTTTGCCAGAGTCTGTGCAAGATAAGTCTTACCGGAACCTGTTGGTCCCAACATAATAATGTTACTCTTCTGTAATTCAACGTCCAGATCTTTCTGAGCCATAACACGCTTATAGTGATTATAAACTGCTACAGACAGAACCTTCTTTGCTTCATCCTGACCAATTACATAATCATCAAGAAAGTCTTTAATTTCTACCGGCTTCAAGAGATTAATGTCAACGCTGTTGCCGACCGGCTCATCTTCATATTCCTCTTCAATAATATCAGCACAGATATCTACGCACTCGTCACAGATGTATACACCTGCGGGTCCGGCGATCAGTTTTCTGACCTGATCCTGTGTCTTATTGCAAAAGGAACATCTTACCTTTCCATCAGTGCTTTTTCCAGCCATTCCGCTTCTCCCTTTTTACTATCTAATAAAATTTAGTCTTCCTTTTCCTTACTGTCAGACTTATAAGTAATTACCTGATCGATCAAGCCATATTCCTTGGCTTCCTGTGCAGTCTTCCAGTTATCTCTGTCTGTATCTGCTGCAATCACATCATAAGGCTGATTACAGTTCTCTGCAAGGATCTTATTCAACTTCTCTTTGGTCTGTAAGATATGCTTTGCAGCAATCTCAATCTCTGTTGCCTGACCCTGTGCGCCACCTAAAGGCTGATGAATCATGATTTCTGCATTAGGAAGAGCATATCTCTTGCCCTGTGTACCACCTGCTAACAGGAAAGCACCCATGCTGGCTGCCATACCGATACAGATTGTGGATACATCACACTTGATATAACGCATGGTATCATAAATAGCCATTCCGGCAGTAACAGAACCACCTGGGCTATTGATGTAAAGCTGAATATCCTTACTTGGATCTTCTGCTTCCAAGAATAAAAGCTGTGCGACTGTCAGACTGGCAGTTGTCTCATTCACTTCTTCCCCAAGAAATATAATACGCTCTTTCAATAATCTGGAATAGATATCGTAGGAACGTTCTCCTCTACTCGTTTGTTCAATGACATACGGTACTAAACTCATGTGACTTACCTCCAGTTCTACTTTTTCTACAACCTATCAGTTTTATTTCTTCTCTTTTGCCTGTGCAACTACGAAGTCAACTGCCTTTCTGATCTTGAGATCAGACTTGATTGCCTTCTGTTCAAATGCACCGATCATATCTTCCATTTCTTCTAACTTCATAGAATATGCATCTGCCATCTTCTGAAGTTCTGCCTTGTATTCTTCTTCTGTTACTTCAATCTTCTCAGCTTCTGCAACTGCTTCCAATACAAGTCTTGTCTTGATTCTCTTCTCAGCCTGAGGCTTCATCTGCTCTAAGAACTTCTCACGTGTAAGACCTGTGAACTGGAAGTACTGGTCAATAGAAAGACCCTGCATCTGTAATCTCTGAGCGAAATCATCAGCCATCTGTCTCTGCTGTGTCTGAATCATAGCTTCTGGAATTACCATCTCAGCGCCCTCGATGATAGCGTCGATTACCTTATCTTCCTTCTCGTTCTTAGCATCGATTTCTTTCTTCTCAACTAACTGCTTCTTAACATCTTCCTTGTACTCAGCTAATGTATCGAATTCAGATACTTCACTTGCAAATTCATCATCTAATGCAGGAAGCTCCTTCTCCTTGATTTCCTTAACTGTACACTTGAATACAGCTGCCTTGCCAGCAAGATCTGCTGCATGATAATCTTCTGGGAAAGTAACGTTTACTTCTACTTCTTTATTCAGCTCAGCGCCAACTAACTGCTCTTCGAATCCAGGAATGAAAGAACCGGAACCGATTGTAAGAGGATAGTTCTCGCCCTTGCCACCTTCAAATGCTACACCATCAACAAAGCCTTCGAAGTCGATTACTGTCATATCGCCATCCTTAACTGCTCTGTCTTCTACTGTGATAGTTCTTGCATTGCTTTCTCTTTCTTCGTTGATCTTGGCATCTACTTCTTCATCTGTTACAGTAAGATCTGCCTTCTCAACCTTGATGCCCTTGTATGTTCCAAGCTTAACTTCCGGCTTCAGTGCTACTTCAGCTGTGAAGATGAAAGGCTTGCCTGCTTCTGCCTGAACAACATCAATAGTAGGCTGTGATACGATCTCTTCTTCACACTCATCTACTGCCTTAGCGTAAGCAGAAGGAATCAGGTTATTAGCGGCTCCTTCATAGAATACTTCCTTACCATACATCTTCTCGATCATCTGGCGGGGAACCTTACCCTTACGGAAACCAGGAACACTGATCTTGCTCTTTTCTTTCTGATAAGCCTTCTCAATTGCCTGCTCAAACTCTTCAGCAGATGCCTCTATTGTAAGCTTAGCCATATTTCCTTCTAACTTTTCAACCTGTAAACTCATTTCTTCTCTTTTCCTCCTAGAAATTATTTTCACCTTGGTGATTCACATAACGCATCTGTAACTATTCAGCCTTTCCATAGTTACATGCGAACCTGTCCTGAACTGTTACCTGCATTCTGATCAATCTATCGTGAAATATACGGCGTACTGACATGCGCCCATACTCACAGTCATTCTACAATTATAGCATAGCAATTTTAAAAAAGAAAGTATTTCATAATTTTTTTATATAATCACTTTCTTTTCTGCTGTAGATGACCTTACTGGTAACACCTGAAAGCATGCCTACCTTGCCGGAAAGTGCGCTGATTTTCTCCTGTGGCGCATCTATTACGACGCTGATGATGTTCATATTCTTCTCACGGTATGGCACTCCCATTCTTCCTATTATATAGTCTCCATATTCATGCAGCAGAGCATTCAGTCCTGCCACGGACTCCTTATCCTCTACGATAATTCCCATAAGTGCGACTCTTGTCTCCATCTTAATCCCCACACCTTTCAACTGCCTGCATATTCTGCCCGATATGTGTCGCGATCAGAAGCGTACGTTCCTTCTGATATTGTTCCATATAACACTGCACACGCTGCATCGTATCCTGATCCAGTCCTGTAAATGGTTCATCCAGTAATAAGATATCACTTTGTGATGCAAAGGCTCTGGCAATCGCAACTCTACGCTTCATGCCCCCGCTCAGTTCCTTACATGGTCTTGTAATATCTCCTTCTTCCAGCAGACACAGCAGATGCTCTCTGGCTCTGTCCCTGTCTCCGGTAATCATCTCTACATTCTTCAAAGCACTGTATTCTTCACACAGCCTGTCTTCCTGAAATACCATCGCCACGCTGCCCTCACAGGATATCTCACCTGCATCCGGCTTCTCCAGTCCAGCAATCATACGAAACAACGTGGTCTTGCCGCTACCTGACGGTGTCGTAAAATATGTTGTGCTTCCTCTATCATATGCTGTGCAAAAATCATTAAGTATCTGCTGTGCTCCATAACTTTTGCAGACATGCTCCAGTCGTAATGCCTTTTGCTGCGGCTTACAGGATAAGTTGGAAGTCCCTGCCCCACGGCAGTCAGGCTCCCACCTGCAAAATCTCTCCCATGCCCACAATAACGCCTTCTCTGATAGTACACTCAGGGCAATGGTCACAGCAGTCCATGCCAGCACATCTGCCGTCTCCAGATAGATTTTGGACATGTATAACCTCTCTCCTATGGAAAAAGCCGGAGTTCCGATTACTTCAGCCGCTACTCCCGACTTCCAGCCAAGCCCTACAGAAACTTTGATGCTGCTGTCCAGAAAAGGCTTCAGAGCCGGACGATATATGTAGAAAAATCTGTCCCGTGGACTCCATCTGAATACCTGTGCCATTTCCAGAAGTCTGTGATCGGTGCTGCGAATGCCCTCCAATGTACTGATATAGATATTGGGCAGCACCACGCAGAAGCTGATTGCAGTGGAAAGCATGTCTGAATGCCACCAGATGAGAAAAAGCACAACAAAAGATGCCACCGGCACTGCCTTGATTAAGGATAATACCGGTGAAAATATCTCTTCTATGATAGGAAAACGGGCACTGGCGCAAGCCAATACAAGCCCAACACCAACGCCCGCAAAGAATCCTGCTGCAATACGCAGCAGGGAATAACTTACTGTTTTCCAGAAACTCTGCATAACGATATTATCCAGCAGTGCTTTCCCGGTCTCCAAAGGTCCTGCCAATAGAATCGGATTGTTCACCAGCCAGCTTAATACCTGCCATGCAAAGATCCAGCCCAAAATAATATATATTTTTCTACGCATATATTCTCTTATTTCTGTGGAACGTAATAAAAATCATCCCCAGGCAGGGCTCCACCAATTGATTCTGGATTCTGCTCATACAAAACTTCAAGATAGCCTGACAAAGCCTGTTTCATATCAGCACCATCTATGTAGGTAATATTACACTTTGGAATCGCCTTGAGTGCAATAGGCTCCTTGGCAATGATCTCTGATGCTACCGCAAGCTTCGCACCGTTCTCTACATCAGAATTCATGCTCTGCGCACTTGCCTGATGTTCTTCCATAAAGGTTGCTACCGCATTCTCATGCTCCTGTAAAAATTCATTTCTGACAACGGTAACACCTGTGACGAGACGGCTTCCATCTTCTCCCTGCAGTTTCTCCCATTCTGCATTCATATCCAGAATAACCGATAAGGCATCATTCTGCGCACATGCCGCTGTTACAAAAGGCTGTGGAAGCAGTCCTATTGCATCCGGATTCTCTGCCAGAAGTGCTGCTACTTCTGTTGCTTCTGATTTGTATTCCAGTGTGCAGTCACTGTCTGCATCTATGCCATTTCCACTTAATATATAATGAAGTACATAATCGGGTGTTGTTCCCTTACCTGTCAGATAGATTGTCTTACCTGCAAGATCTTCCACTCCTGTAATGGAAGAATCTCCTGATACCATATATAGTACACCAAGCGTATTGATATCTATAACAGTCACACCACCATTGGTCTTCTGATACAGGATACTTGCCACATTGGATGGCAGGAGTGCAATATCCAACTCACCCTTGATCATCATGGGAAGCAGCTCATCTGCTGCTGTCATCATGCTGAATTCATAGTTCTCACCAGCTTCACCATTGGCTGCCTTATCCTCAAGTGGTAAAAGTCCCAATGTTGTAGCGCCTTTTAGCGCACCTACTTTCACTGTAATCTTCTCTTCTGCCTTGCTGGAACCGCATCCTGTAAGCAGTGCCCCCATCATTGCCAAAGACAAAGCAACAGCAGTTACTTTACGCATTACATTTTTTATCATTTTCTTGTCCTTTCCACGCAGAATGAGCGCCTTGACACCCAGTCTTTGTCCGTCAGATTTTTTTATGATTCCAGTCAGTTCCTGTGTAGAACCACAAGCCTTCCCGGTTTCATTTCTATTATATAAGTTAGTTAAAATTTTGTCAATGGTGCAGTTATGCTTCAAAGTGAACCAGGTCTTTAATAACCTCACCTGCAATGATAAGTCCGACAACTGAAGGAACAAAGGCATTACTTCCCGGCACCTGTCTTCTCTGTGTACATTTGCGCACTGTTCCGGGTGGGCAGACACAGTGGGATTTACAGCTGATTGACTCATCCTCGATAGGTGTTAATGGCTTTTCCTCAGAATATACCACCTTTAATTTCTTAACGCCTCTCTTCTTGAGCTCCCTGCGCATGACTTTTGCAAGGGGGCAGACACTGGTCTTATAGATATCTGCCACTCTAAATGCTGTGGGATCCATCTTATTACCAGCTCCCATGGAACTGATAATAGGTGTATTGGTCTGCTGCGCCTGCATGACCAGATTGATCTTGCCTGTCACAGTGTCTATGGCATCTACTACATAATCATATTGGGAAAAGTCAAACTGTTCTGCGGTCTCCGGTACATAGAATGTCTGATAGGTATTAACTGTTGCCTTGGGATTAATGTCCAGTACTCTTGCTTTCGCCACATCTACTTTATACTTGCCTATGGTGCTTCTGGTTGCGATGATCTGACGATTGAGATTGGTCAGACATATTTTATCATCATCTATCAGGTCAAGGGTTCCTACACCGCTTCTCGCCAATGCTTCTACCACATAGCCACCTACACCTCCAATGCCAAATATGGCTACTCTGGAGTTCGCCAAGCGGTCCATGGCTTCCTTACCCACTAATAACTGTGTTCTTGAAAACTGATCTAACATAATTTCTCCTTACTTGCTATGGATATCTTTTGATTCAGTCTGTAGTATAACACGAATAGGTTTAGTAGGAAATAGGTGTTTTATAGAAAATGCATTTTACAATATGACCATAA
>CAVBMG010000093.1:0-12827 GCA_963596435.1 Agathobacter sp. | reverse complement strand
AGTTTTTTATTATCGAATGTGATACCATTATAAAATAACTGGAGGATTATGAGAAATGTTTTATAATTATACTGCTGTTGTTGATATGACAGTTTTTTTGTTCTGCATCGTTCTTTTGTTGCTGCTGAATACTACCTATACACATAAATCAAGGAGATACAGATTTGTCATTGCCAGTCTGCTGCATCTGATGTATATCTGTTTTCTGAGTATTGTTTTTAATTATTATGTTCTTCCTGATATAGAACAATATACTCATACCTTTACTTTCCTGCTGCACGATGCCCTGTATATCTCGCTTATCCTGCAGCTTGGGCTGTACGTATTTTATATTTTTGATCTGATCAAATACAGACACAGATGGAGCAACCTCCTGATGGTGCTGCTATTCATCCTTTTTGTTATTCTGGAGATTGCTACTACTTTTACAGACAAAGGCATAGCTGCCAGACAGTCCATAGCCTTCGATGAATCCCGTGACGTCCTGTATCTGATATGGTATACGCTATATCTCCTCATCATGGCATTTATCGTATTGACTAAGAATAAGGTTATTATTCACAGAATATATATCTCTATCATTGCATCCATGTGTGTTTCGATATTTATTTCTTTTTCTCAGTTTCACTACAATACAGAAACCTTTACGGTAGCCTCGTATTTTATCCCTGTCATGGTTATTATAATGCTATTCCATTGTAACTCCTATGATTCCAATCTGGGTGCCGTAGACCGCAGTGCCCTTACATCACGAATATCTTCCCTGATCCAATCCGGTAAGAAATTCGTGCTGGTGCATGTTGAAATTCCTGATTTTGCCACAATTGAAGAACTGCCTCAGACCTCTGCAGATTTTGTTGCATTCACTCATGCCATGAATTACAAGGACTATCTGTTCCGTTACAGTGAAGATTCCTTTGTCATGATTTTTTCTCCGAATGCAGACCTTTCCAAATTGGCGGAACTGTTTGATAGATTTCACCAGCATTACCAGATGGCGCATACGATTACAATTATGGAATCCAATCCCTACTGCCACACGCTGAAGGACTTTATGGAGCTGTGCAAGGCATTTCACAGCAGTAAGCCTATCTACAGGATCACTGAAGCTGATCTGGTAAGATTTAACAAATCCAATATTGTAAAGAAAGAATTAGAGGATATTGAGAAGAAGGGCGATCTGGATGACCCAAGAGTCAAGGTGTACTGCCAGCCTATATTGGACGTACAGACTAAGACTTTTACAACTGCAGAATCCCTGATGCGTCTGGAGCTGGATGGGCTTGGCTTCATTTATCCTGACGTTTTCATTCCTGTTGCTGAAGCAGACGGCAGGATTCATACATTGACAAAAATCATCCTTAACAAGGTATGCCGTTACATAGAGGAACACCCTGATATCGAAAGAATCTCTGTGAATTTCTCAATGTATGAGATATCCAAGCCTTTTTTCTATGAAGATATCATAAATATCATTACCGGCTACTCCTTTGACAAAAGAAAGCTTGGCTTTGAAGTAACAGAAAGCATAGATGCAGATGACTTCGACCTGATAAGGTCTGTACTTGCCCGATTCCGCAGTCTGGGAATCACTATCTATCTGGACGATTTCGGAACAGGCTACTCCAATATCGAGCATATAACCAGACTTCCTATTGATGTCATCAAGTTCGACCGTTCACTGGTGACTTCCTCCGGACAGAATCCGACTTCCCTGGAAATCGTATCGAATCTGTCTAATATGTTCAATATCATAGGCTACAGCATTCTCTATGAAGGTATCGAGGATGGAAACGATCAGAACCGCTGCGTAAAGTTAAAAGCACAGTATCTTCAGGGTTTCATGTACTCAAGACCTATCCCCATTGAACAATTGGCAGATTTTATCGGCAGAAAATACGAGAACGAGGTAAATATTTCATAAATCATCAGACTGGAACGTACAGTCAGAAAGGAGTATCTATGGAAATGAACCTGAAAATGTATCAAGAAGACACAGAAGCTCTCAAAAGGCTATGGGAAGCAGCCCATCTGGATGCCCTGACAAGGCTTTATAACCGTTATGGCATGGAGACATGGATCAGCTCACAGCTGGATAAAATGGATTGTCAGGAAGAGGCCGCTTTACTGATGATAGACGTAGATAATTTCAAATATATAAATGACACCTTCGGTCATATGCTGGGAGATGCCATTTTAGTTGATATCGCAGAGATGATCACTCATATTTTTCAAGAGGATTTCTTCTGCGGACGTATCGGTGGTGACGAATATCAGATTTTTGCAATGAATATGCCAAGAGAGACTGTCTGCGATAAAGCAAAATCTTTATGTGGACAGATCAAAGAAGCCTATGAGAGGAAGCATCAGAACTATAACATATCAATCAGTATCGGAATCGCTTTCACAGAAAATAATCAAGGCAAAAATTATTCAGAGCTGTATAAAATGGCTGATTTTGCCCTGTATCAGTCAAAGTCCAACGGTAAGAACGGCTACAGCGTCTATGGCGATACTACTCCCAGAAAAGCAGCACGTTCCTTACAGTCAGGCGGAACTCAGCTCAAGGCTGTACAATTAGGAGACAGTGGCTTCTCAGCCGGTAAGCTGTTGCTGGATGCTGTAATTGATGAGCTTGCCTTAAAGCATGAGCCTAAGATAACCATTGAAAACATTTCCAGGCTTATCGTTGATTCGCTGGATGTTACAAGAGCATATGCAAGCTGTTATACAGAAGATGAAATGCAGATTGGGTGCTCTTACTTCTACGCTCAGAATGATGACCCTAACATCACACCAAATTTAAAAATGTCCGGGCGTGAGTATGAAAAGAAGTGCTTTAACAGTGATGGGATTTTCTTCTGCACTGATATTGAGAAATCCGTAGAACCCGTAAAAAGCGAATTAAAACGGATGAAAGTACAGACACTGCTTCAGGTTCTTATCCATAAAGATGATAAGATTATCGGAACATTGGGCATCAATAACTGTGGCTATAAAAGACTCTGGCTTCAAAGCGAAGTTGAGATCATACATACAATCGGGAAACTCCTGACAAATACCATTTATGAATTACAGCAGTCCACTAAAAATCAATGATCTGTGATAGGGACTGCTGCGGCTGCCCTTCATCAGCCGTTTATACTCCTTGAAGCAACCTCTCTTCCCATATCTTTGAGAAGCTGTCTGTCACTTCTGATCGTGGCACAGGCTGCAGTTGTGAGCATATTACCTGTAATCGTTGCAGATACACCTGACTTAAATGCAAGTTCTCCATCGTTGGTAAGCAGTGCACGTCCTGCTCCCAGTCGTATATCTGCCTCGGGATTGATATATCTGAAAAAGGCAACTGTACGCAGTATCTCCGGCTCTTTCAGTCTCTCCAGCCCTTCTAATGGTGTACCGGAAATCGGCATCAGGGCATTGATGGGAATAGAATCCACACCGACTTCAGCCAGACTGACCGCCATATCCAGTCTGTCCTCCCAAGTCTCACCCATTCCTATAATTCCTCCTGAACAGACATACATTCCTTCTGCTTTGACCTTTTTCAATGTCTCTATCTTCATATCATAGGTATGTGTCGTGCATATATTAGGGAAATTGCGTCTGGAAGTCTCTATATTATGATGATAGCTTGTTACACCTGCCTCATGCAGTCTGTGAAGCTGCTCAGTACTTAAAAAGCCCATGGATGCGCACAAATCTATCTTGCATTCCTTTTTCATTGTCTCATAAGCATGTATCGCCTTGTCAAATTCCTCACCTGTAAGTGCTTTGCCGGCTGTTACGATAGAGAAACGGTCTACGCCCTCTCTTTCATTCATTTTACATGCCTCTACAATTTTCTCTTCCGGCAGAAAGTCATAGACTTCACAATCTGTATGATTATGTGCTGACTGTGCACAATACTTACAGTCCTCTGGACATTTGCCGCTTCGTCCGTTTATGATCGAGCACAAATCCACCTTGTCTCCGACAAATTTCTCTCTTATCATATCAGCGCCCTTGCAGAGCTCGTCCAGATCACATGTTATAAAAAATGACAGGTCGTCATCCCTTGTGATTCTTCTTCCATCCATTATTTCCTGTGCCAGTGTGATTGCATCCATGTTCATCTCTCCTGTATATCTGATTTATTTGATTGTCAACTTATAGTTGTTCTTACGGTTTACAATGATAATAGAAAATACAGGATTAGTCAATACTCCTACCAAATCTTCATCACATGCTGCATAATCAGACTTACAATTGTGATTCCACACCAACAGGATGCTCCTACAATAATAGGCTTACCACCTGTTTTGATGAGCTGTATCACATTGCTGTTTAATCCAATTGCAGCCATTGCCATGATAATCATGAATTTGGACAGTTCCTTGATCGGCTGGAATACTCCTGCATCTATACCCATATGTACGCAGACCGTCGTGATGATTGCTGCTATCACGAAATAAAGTATGAACATTGGAAATGCCCGTTTTAAGCTGAACTTTGTAGTCTGTTTTCCTTCTTTTGCACTCTTTTTTGCCTGTATCAGTGATAATCCAAGCGTAATCGGTATAATGGCAAGTGTTCTTGTAAGCTTTACTGTCACCGCTTTATTCAATGTCTCACTTCCAAGATTCCACATGCTGTCCCAGGTTGATGCGGCAGCCGTTACTGATGATGTATCATTGATTGCTGTCCCTGCAAAAATTCCAAAAGAATCTCCATGCACCGTATCAAAGCCTATGGCTTTTCCAAGTATTGGGAAGAAAATAGCTGCAAGCACGTTGAAAAAGAAAATTACTGCTATTGACTGTGCAATCTCATCATCATCGGCATCAATAACAGGTGCAGTTGCCGCAATGGCAGAGCCACCACAGATAGATGAACCAACCCCTACAAGTATAGATGCATTGGCAGGTACTTTAAGTGCTTTTTGTAATATCCATGCAATAACAAGTGATGTTGTGATCGTACAGATAATAATTGGCAGAGACTGCTTTCCTGTCTGAAAAATCACACCGAGATTCATTCCAAAGCCAAGTAAAACAACCGCCGTCTGCAAAATTACTTTCGATGTCCATTTAATTCCCGGTTCTGCCTTGCCTTTATTGTTCCAAAACATTGTAACAATCATTCCTGCTATAATGGCAATCACTGCGCCTCCTATTACAGGAAACATTTTTCCAAGTAACCATGATGGAATGGCTATTGCCAGGCAGACCAGAATGCCACTCCCATTTTTCTTTATGAAATTCATTTGTTAATAACCTCGCTTTCCTATTATGTACGAATTATATCACTTGACATCAATAAGGTAAAATTATATAATTCTATTGAACAATAAATTATTTTTATGATTAAGGTGATTATATGCTTGATTTTAGAACAGAGACATTTCTTACTGTATGTGAGACGATGAATTTTACCGCCGCTGCAAAACAGTTAAATATTACCCAGCCCGCAGTATCCCAGCACATTCATTTTTTAGAGGAGCAATATAATACTTCCCTCTTTATATACCGAAATAAACAGCTTTCTCTTACCCGTTCAGGTGAAATACTGCGCAAACATCTTTTGACAATGAAAAATGACGAAAAAGCCATTCTGGAAGAGATAAAAGACAATTACCAGGGAATAGCATCTCTCTCTATCGGTGTTACCATGACTATTGGTGAATATGCAATTGTTGACAAACTCGCAAATTTCCTGATACAACACCCTGAAATAAACATTCATCTACATTATGGCAACACTTCCCAGCTTCTGAGTCTGCTTGATAATGGTCTGATCAGCCTGGCTATTGTAGAGGGAAATTATCCAAAAGAAAATTATTCTCATAAAAAATACAGCACAGAGAACTATATAGCGGTCTGTGCTGCATCCCATAATTTTATAATAGACCATCCCCGTACCATGAATGATCTGACATGTGAACGTCTTCTTGTACGCGAAAATGGCTCAGGCACAAGAAATATACTTGAACGAAGCCTTACTGCCCGTGGTTTACATATTTCCGATTTCATACATTATACCGAGATAGAAAACATGCATACGATCATAAGTCTGTTAAAAAAGGACTGTGGTATATCTTTTCTGTATAAGATTGCCGTTGAAGATGAGCTGCAGTCAGGAATTTTAAAAGAAATTCCTCTGGACGATTTCAAAATGCAGCACGACTTTGATATTATCTGGGAAAAACACAGCATCTATACAGATAAATATCTTTCTATCTGTAATGAATTTATCTAAGGGCAAAGTCTTTCATCTATACAAAATAAACCCTATGCAGTAGAAATGTGTCAGATCTGTGTTGCACAGTTACCGCCCTGGCTCATTTCTACAATTCCTTTTAACCCACACTCTACCATGCTCTTAACTGCTTCATCGGTGTAAAATCCAAAATGCTGTGTCATGACTACATTACGGAACTGTCGTAAGTAAGCCATATTACGATTGGAAAGAATATCCACTCTGTGATCTACATGGGCAATTCCTTCCTCTCTTTCCACGACATCCAGACCAAGCGCTCCGATTTTACAGCTTTCAATACCTTTTATCAAAGCCTCTGTATCAGCAAGTTCTCCTCTGGCACAATTAATAATCATGACGCCATCCTTCATCCGGCTGATAGATTCCTTATTGATTATATGATAAGTACTCTCCAAAAGCGGCATATGAAGGGTGATAATATCACATTCTCTGTAAAAAGTATCCAGATCTACGTATGTGGCATATTCCTTTACTTTTTCATTTTCATACACATCATATGCCAGTATTTTACAGCCAAATCCGCTCAAATTCTTCATAACTGCATAGCCAATCCTGCCTGTTCCCATAATACCGACTGTCAGACTCCTCATCTCACGTCCCTGCAAACCTTCCAGTGAGAAATCATTAACCTGTCCTCTCCACATTGCCTGCTTGTAATTGCGCAGACACATAAGCATCATCATAACTGTAAAATCTGCAACTCCATTGGGTGCATAGTTTGCATTACATACTTTGATACCAATTTTATTGGCATGCGCAACATCAATATGGTTATACCCAATCGTACGGGTGGATATATAATGGACCCCTTCGGCTTTCCAACAATCCAGTAATTCTGCATTGATATTGCCCTGCCCCAGAATGGTTACGCCCTCATATCCTTTTACCAGATCTGCATTCTCCATACTTGGAACCGCCTCAGACATGGTCACTTCAATTCCCAAAGACTCACTAAATGCCT
This sequence comes from Agathobacter sp., assembly GCA_963596435.1. Lineage (GTDB taxonomy): Bacteria > Bacillota > Clostridia > Lachnospirales > Lachnospiraceae > COE1. The sequence continues at coordinate 5,605 of CAVBMG010000093.1, read as the reverse complement.
TCATATATTCCTGTTCGTCCATACGAACTTCAAATGCATATACTTTCATAATATACCTACCTCTACCTTATTTCATTATGATGTATAGAATAAAAATGCATCAGATTCTACCAATCAGCACCACTATCCCTGCTACCACAAGTGCAATGATAAGATACAATACCATAGCCAAACTCCGTCTTGTTATGACAAGCTTCCATGGCTTAATATAGGGAACATCTTCCATGCCCTCGATCATCCAGATTTTGCTGTGTCCTACCCACAGTCTATCCATTACAATCCCATCAAACCAGTTCATGACTACAAGGAAGAGATATGCCTGAAGATATGCTGTTTTAAAATCTGTAACATGATTCCATATGGCGATAATCATGACCAGGACAACAAATATGACGATACAAAAAGGTATCATGAAACGTTTTCCTTTTTTCATGGTGGCATCCTTATCTGCAATTCCACGTTTATGAGCCTCTTCTATGTATTCCTTCGGATAAAAATATAAACAATTAAGTCCGTTATTTCTTACAGCGCATTTTACCAGTAAAATAAACAAAAGACAGTATAAAATATTTTGTAACAACAGCATTTTCATTTTCCTCCATATGGTCAAGTATTTTTAATCATGTAAATCTACAAATCTATACCTTCCAGCACCAAATCCCTTTACTTTTTCTATCACATTTGCCTTTTTTAATACATTCATTATATTAGTTGCCTTAGATTTAGAACATTTAAGCCATTCCATCACGTTAGCCTGTCCAAACGAAGTATCTGCATTGTAATGCTCATATACCATCCTAATATTATTTATAAATATATCTGTCGCATCTACCGCCTTTAGTAAAGGGATATAATTGTCGAATGTATTGCTTACTTTTTTCTGAGCATTGCTTACTTCTCCCTGGGTGTTGCTTACTTTTTCTTCAGTGTTGCTTACTTTTTCCTGAGCATTGCTTATTTTTCTGAAAAGAGTTACCTTAAATCCATCTCCAAATTCTTCAAATACCGGGGCTGGAAGACCATATTCGTTACATCTATTAATGATCCTGGGAATTCCTGTTCCCCATGCCTCCACAATATGCATATAATGAAAAGCCTCAGCAATTGCCTCATTTCTGCATGTTGATTTTCCTGTCTTTGCTGTCTCTATATCAAGTCCACCATATAACATTCCCGGCGAAGAGACTTCTATTCTATCATCATAAATACATACCTGAATGCATGATCTGTCCAGATAACTTCTATGCAAAACTGCATTTGCTATCGTCTCTCTGACAGCCGATATCGGAAGTTCATACATATCTTTCCGGTATTCCCCATCAATCTGTGCTCCCATATCAATATGTCTCAAAACGAAATGATAGGCATCATCAATCTGTTCATATATCGGTCCAGTAAACTCTTTTCTGTCGATAAATATATCCCTGGTCTTTCCCTTAAACAATGCACATTGTATCTTTGCTGCTTTATTAGTATTATCTGTTAACAAATTGAATGCGTGTGTAGGATATGGATTTCTTCCAACCATACAAAGGACTCCGAAATCATGTAATTTTGCCAAAGTCATATCTTTTATAGCAATTTTTTCTTCCTCTGTCTCACATGCATCTATGGCAATTTTCTTCATAATCTTACATAATTCTAAAGCCTTATTCTCATCATATTCCCGACCAATATCTTGAAGTGTGTCATATGATATACTTTGTCCCTCCAGCTCAAGTTCCTGAAGCTTTCTTTTATCTGCCGGTCTACTTGTCCCATTTATTCTGATATAAGAAGTAGTCTCTTTATCTTTATTGGCTAAATGATATGGTCTGAATTTTCCTGGTGCAATATCTATTACAAGTACCGTTTTATCCTCTATTGTCCGTATCGAAATATCAGGTTCTATCTGCGGTGTGCATGCATCAGAAATCATATTTGATATTGAATCAGACAGCTTGAACGGACTCTGTTCACCTATTCCATATACGATACATGTCTCATCCTCAATCCCCACAATAACCTGACCACCAGTGCTATTTGAAAATGCAATAATATCTTTCAAAAACTTTTCATGCTTACTTGGAATCTCTCTTTTGAACTCTATATTTTTGGTTTCGCCAAAAAATTCTTTGTTAACCACTTAATCACTCTCTTTCAATCTAATCCTTTTCAAAATTATCCTTGCTATTATTATTTCCAAATGTGAATTGCATTAATTCACAAGTTTTTATAATTCCACCAGTTTTCCATTCTCGAAATAATAAATATTTTCCTTTTTAAATCCGTATTTTGAACCTGGAATACTTACATGAGGTTCAAACGTAAAATACTTTACGTCACTTATCATTTTCGTATTACCTTTTTCTGTATATATGCGATCATCCTTATCTTTCACAATGGAATGTCCCAAATTACCCATAAAATCAAGATTAATAAATCCTTCTCTCAAAATAATTTCATTAATATGGTAATATAATTCCTCAAACGTAGTTTCCATTCCAACAAACTTTATTAATTCACTATGTAGCTTATCTTCCATTAGCAAGCCTTTTTTCCATTCGGCATTAGTAATTTTATCTTTATCTGTCACTACACCATTTTCAAGTATTATTGTTCTTGCAAAATCACCCCATATATTTCCATTTTGCGGACTTAAATCAATTGTAACAATATCATTTTCATCAATAATCCTGTCGCTTGTCACATATTGTTTTCCAGATACCGATACCGTTGTTTCATCCCCTGCAAATACAAAAGCTCCTATATCCCAATACCAGAAAGAATCTGCACCTAATTCTAACATTTTCTGTTCACACAATTTTCTAACATCCACCAAATACATCCCTGGTTTAATAAATTTTTTTGCATATTCAATAGTTTTCTTTGCAATCTGTTGTACTTCTCTGTATTCCAAAATAATCTCCTCGTTAAAATTTCTCATAACTAATACTACTCTATTATAAATGCTACCGCAATGGTATCAGTCTCATATATAAAAGCGGATAGGGATTGCCTTCCTCATCATATTCTGATCTTTTATACGTTTCAAAACCTAAATGTTCGTAAAAGCCAACTGCCTGAGGATTCTGTTCATTTACGGTCACTTCCTGCACTCCATAATTTTGAATACCATATTGTATCAACTGTTTACCGAGTCCTTTTCCTCTCTCTGTTGGAAAAAGGAACAACATTTCCAGACGGTTATTCTCAATTCCCATAAAAGCAATGGGTTCTCCCTTTTCTCTTTCAGCAATTATAAGATGTTTAACACCCTTTAATGCCTGCGGCACATATTCTTTTATCTGATTTATTTCTTTATTCGTAAGAAAATGATGTGTCGCCCGGACAGAATTTTCCCAAACAGCTAAAAGGGCGTCCATCAGATTCGGGGTTCTTTCCTGTACTTCATATATTTTCATAATTTCTTCCTTTCTAAGTCCATAAAGATATGGCTGTATTATGATTGGCTGATTGTTCACATTTTCTTTTCATTTATCAAACGCTATCGCAGTTGAATTTCCTGATCCAACTGCCAGTCAATTTCTGTCAAAAAATCATATCCAAGCAACGCCTCTATATCAGCCGCCTGACCATATATTTTTTCACTGATGTCTACGTCTCGTAAATGAATCAGATGATTTTGAAACAGAATTGGAAAGTCCCTCACATATGGACTTGACGTATATTGCGTAGAACCTATTCCAACAATTTCCGTCTTATGGTATTCAATATTGGAGAGTCGTGTATTCCAGGCAACGTTAAGAATTGAGTTAGTATGTCCGGTATCGACTCTGGCTTTAAAACGATATCCACAATACTCTGGAAAAACGATAGGACCTTGTTTGACCTCATGGTCTAAAGAAACGGATGTTTTTTTCGATATACCAACCAATAGCGTTTTATTTTTCACAGAATAGTTCCAACAATACTCAGAAATAACGTCCCATCCAAGCAACATTTCAGCAGGAAACGCAACACCACTCTCATCACTGAGAACAAAATCCGCATCATCCATCACAATCACTTTGAGTTCATCTATACAAATATCTCCAAGTCGGATATTTGAAATAACAGCAGTCTGAAACGTTCGGATTAAGCCATTATTATTTCCTGCATTAAGGACTTTATTTTCTGTTACGGCACCCAGTCTCTCAAAGATATTTCTCGAAATGACCGTCATGCCTGCACCAGTATCAAATAACGCAATGGTTTTCACATCCTGTATTTGAACATTTACAAACAAAAGATTTTCAAATTTACTGTCTGATAGGCAATTTATCATTTTTTCCTCCCACAAACTCAATTATGACTATATGCTAACTATTTTTCTAACCGTATTTACTGTTCTTATCCTTAACTTCGAGCCAATACTATTACAGAATATATAATAATTGCCGTCATTAAATGACGGCAACTCCTTATGCAATCTTTTCACTTACATTTTCTAACCCATACAGCATCTCTGGATCTATATCCAGACACTTACTACAATCTCTGTTTCCAGCTACATCCCATGCCAACGTTCCATTCAAAATGGTACATGCATTCATGAAAAAATCAATATTTTTCAAGGGTTCAAAAACTTTCTTGTCCAGTAAAGATTTTGCATCATAGCATACAATCTTTCCATCTTCAAAATATACATATACGGTATAGTCCTCATAAGGAATTACCTGCACAATATCATAAAACATATATACCTCCTACACTAAAGGATTAATCCTGTTAAGTGGAAGTCCATCTTTGGACAGTTCCCAGTTTTGCATCATTAATATCTACAATTGCTTTATTTCCATTGTATTCTGCATGAAAATGTGGCGGATTGTGATCTTCATAATACATTGTAACTCTTATTCCGTAAAACAACGAAATTTCCGGCATAGATACACCTGCTTTCTTTTTCACTCTTAAACCTTTAATGAATATCTATATTATATCAATAATTTAGTCATTTGAACATCCTTACAAATTATTTACTTCATTTATAATACAGTTCATTAATATCTACATCATATACTACTCGATATTTTCCTCCTGCTGCTTAATTTCATCCATATAGCCTGCGGTTACAATTCCTGCCGGCAGAGCCACAATGGCAATACCAAAAAGAGCTGATATCATGGTTATTATCTTGCCCGCACCCGAAACTGCATATATATCTCCATATCCAACTGTAGTAAGAGAAACTGTTGCCCAATATATAGCATCAAAAAATGTTGGAAATGTATCCGGTTCTACATTAAATACAATCAAAGCAGACACAAGAATATATCCTATCGCCAATACACATACAACTGTCAGCGAGTCCTTCTGCCGCTTAAAAACATTTATGATAATCGAAATATTTTTTGAATAACGGAAAGCCTTAAAAACACGGAAAACCCGAAATGTTCTAAATAATCTAAAAATCTTCAATACTCTGAATCCACTATTTAACAGAGATATAGATGGCATAATGGATAGTAAATCAATAATTGCCATTGGAGTTAAAGGATACAAAAGAAATGATTTTATGCCCTTTTCTAATTTATAGTCTGCCGTTATAAGTCTCAGTAAGTAATCTGCGGGAGCATCCCAAAGTTTGTGTAAACCTCCAAACTGATGTAAGATATAATTACTC
>CAVBMG010000092.1:0-12849 GCA_963596435.1 Agathobacter sp. | reverse complement strand
CTTAATTAATGGTAACACATATCCATATAATCGTAAATGTAAATTTTTTGTAACTATTCAGAGCCATGCAAATTGAGTCAAAATATGCTTATTTATAAGCATATTTGACACAATTTATATGGCGAAGTAACCACATAAGCAAAAGAAAAGCATCGAAGATGCGATTTTGCGCATGGGGTTCTGAATAGTTACAGCCTTTGTGATTCTACTCTACTTTATTACCATAATAGGCATTGGCACCATGCTTTCTGTAATAATGCTTGTCCTGAATCCTCTGTGGTGCAGGTTCTACATCCGGCTTTAACTGTTCTGTAAACAGTGCCATTTTAGCAACCTCTTCCAGAACGACTGCGTTATGTACTGCTTCCTTCGCATCCTTGCCCCAGGCAAAAGGTCCGTGATTCTTGCAAAGGACAGCCGGTACTGCCATCGGGTCTTTTCCTTCAAAGGTCTCAATGATCACTGTACCTGTATTCTTCTCATAACCTGCATCTATTTCTTCCTGAGTCAGCACTCTTGCACAGGGGATCTCTCCATACATATAATCTGCATGGGTCGTTCCATAGCAGGGAATCGCTCTTCCAGCCTGTGCCCAGCTTGTAGCATATGTTGAATGAGTATGTACGATACCACCGATTTCAGGAAAAGCCTTGTATAATTCCAGATGGGTAGGTGTATCAGAAGAAGGATTATATCTGCCTTCTACCTTATTGCCGTTCAGATCCATAACTACCATATCTTCCGGCTTTAACAGATTATAATCTACACCACTGGGCTTGATTACAAACAGTCCCTTCTCTCTGTCAATCGCACTGACATTACCCCATGTAAATGTTACAAGTCCATAACGGGGCAGATCCATATTGGCTTCATATACTTTCTGTTTTAATTCCTCTAACATTGCTTTGCTTCCTTTCCATCTTATAAGTTATCTACTGCGGCACGCTCAATTGCAAGACCTGCTTTATAACGTTCAATGAAAGTCTCAAAACCTTCTACATCCTTCGCATCAGGCTCAATACGGGTAGACGCCTGACCTGCAAATACCCTGTTATCCAGATACTGTCCAAGAGTCTCTCCCTGCTCTTTGTTCTTCATATAGTTAGCAAGTACTGCAATGCCCCATGCACCACCTTCTCCTGCTGTCTCCATAACGGATACCGGTGTATCGACTGCTGCTGCAACCACTCTCTGTCCTACTCCCGGAGTTTTAAATAATCCTCCGTGTCCTAACAGTTCATCCAGTTTCACATTTTCCTGTTTTGCCAGAATATCCATGCCAATCTTGATAGCACCCAGCGCTGTAAATAAGTGTACTCTCATGAAATTGGCAAGATTGAATGCAGAATCCGGTCTGCGCACGAACAATGGACGACCTTCTTCAAATCCTGTCACATGCTCTCCTGAAAAATAGCCATAGGAAAGCAGACCGCCACAATCAGCATCTCCTTCCAGTGCCTTTCTGTACAAAGTACCATAGAGCTCGTTCATATCTGCCTTCTGTCCCATTGCCTCGTAGAACTCCTTGAAGATATTTACCCATGCATTCAGATCAGAAGTACAGTTGTTGCAGTGTACCATTGCTACCAGACTGCCCTCCGGAGTGGTAACCAGATCCAGTTCATCATATGCCCTGGACAGATCCTTTTCCAATACTGCCATGGCAAATACAGAAGTACCTGCGGAAATATTACCTGTACGCTGTTTTACGCTGTTGGTAGCAGTCATACCTGTTCCTGCATCTCCTTCAGGTGGACACATTGGAATACCGCCCTTTAATTTGCCGGATACATCCAGGAGTGCTGCACCCTCCTCTGTAAGAGTACCTGCCTGCTCTCCTGCAACCAGTACGCCGGGAAGAATGTCAGCCAGCTTCCAGCCATAATTCTTATCTGCTACCAGTTCATCGAATTGCGCAATCATTCTGGTGTTGAACTGCTTTGTTGCAATATCAATCGGGAACATACCGGATGCCTCTCCTACACCCAGAACCTTCTCTCCGCTGAGCTTCCAGTGAATATATCCTGCCAGTGTGGTAAAGAAAGCAACGTCCTTTACATGCTCTTCTCCATTCAGAATTGCCTGATACAGATGGGCAATGCTCCATCTTTGTGGAATATGATAACCAAACAACTCTGTCAGCTTCTCGCTGGCTTCCTGCGTAATAGTATTTCTCCAGGTTCTGAAAGGAACCAGTAATTCTCCCTTGGCATCAAATGCCATATAACCATGCATCATACCGCTGAAGCCAATTGCTCCAATCGTCTCTACGTCTGTATCATATTCTGCCTTTACCTGGGCGATCAGATCTGCATAGCAGCCCTGTAATCCTGCCCAGATTGCATCCAGACTATATGTCCAGATATGTCCATCCAGCTGATTCTCCCAGTCATAATTACCAATCGCAATCACCTGATTATCTTCGTCTGTAAGTACTGCCTTAATTCTGGTAGAACCAAACTCAATACCAAGTGCTGTTTTACCAGATACAATCTTATCCTTTGTAACCTTTACATCCAATCCCATATTTACCTCTCTTCTGCCGTTAATACGGCGCGTAACCTACTATAGCTTGATTATAGCAATAACAGGACAAGGACGCAATGATTGTTTACTCATTTGTAAAATATTTTAGTTTTCCATAATCTAATGTTCTTCTGACTCTCTCACTATACTCCCAAAATATCCCTCAGTCTTATCAAATATTGCTTAGTCTTTGTCATTTCTTCAGATTATGGGGAAACAGAATCCATATTTTATAGACAAAAAAAACGTAAAAGAATATAATGATACTATCTACGAGAGAGTATATGATAAACACACAGAAAGGGGAAACTATGGATAATAAAGAATCTTCTGTATACCGCTGCGAATCCTGTAACGGTATTATGGAATATGATGTAGAAACCAAACAGATGAAGTGTCCCAATTGCGGCAATTGTGTTCCTATTATCAATGATACAAGCAAGATCATAGAACACAAATTGACGATAGATGCCAAGCGGACCCTGCGTCCTTCCGAGAAGACTTCCACTACGATGGAATGTACCGGCTGCGGCGCTACTTTAGAGATTGGCAAGGATGATACGACTTCCGTATGTCCTTACTGTGGTTCCGCCTATGTGCTTGCACAGAAACAGCTGGATGCAATTATTCCTGATGGTATTCTTCCTTTTAATCTGGACATGAATGCTGCAAAGGAAACTTTTCATAAATGGGTGAAACGCAGATGGCTGGCTCCCGGCAAATTAAAGACCCTGTATCAGGGTAATCCATTCCAGAGTCTCTATCTTCCCTACTGGACCTTTGACGCAGATGCAGACGCAGATTATACAGCAATGGGTGGAAGGACCAGAACTGAACAGTATAAGGACAAAGAAGGCAATATACAGACCCGAACCCATACTGACTGGTACCACACACATGGACATGTACAGGAACATTTTGATGATATTCTGGAAAAAGCAGTAAACACTGAAAATGCCGCTTTCCTAAGTCAGATCGAACCATATGATATGGGCAGACTGGTCTCCTATGCTCCTGAATATTTATCAGGCTGTATGTCACAATGTTATAATGTAGACCTTGAAAAAGCCAGCAATTCAGCCAGAGACGATATGGAACAGCGGCTTCGCAATCTGGCAAGTGATGATGTCCTTTCCCGATACGACAGTGTTAAGGATGTCCGGCTTCATTCACGTTATCGTAATGAATCTTATAAACACATACTGGTTCCTGTATACTCAACCTCCTATTATTATGAAGGAAAGCTGTATCAGGTCGCTATCAATGGACAGACCGGTAATATTCACGGCGCATATCCTAAGAGTCCTGTTAAGATTGCAGCCATAATAATCGCCATACTTCTTGTACTTGCTGCGATATTCTTTGGAGGCAGCGGTGATGACAGCAGCTATGGTCGTTGTACAGAATATGAACAGACTACACCAGAATCAGAATCTACATATTATTTATCAGAAAGGAATGTTAATTTATGGGATTATTTGGAAACCAATTTGCAAATGTAATTGAATGGACAGAATATCGCGATGATGTGATTTTCTGGAAATGGGCTAACAGAGAGATCAAGAAAGACAGCCGTCTTATTGTCCATCAGGGTCAGGATGCTATCTTCTTATATAACGGCAGACTGGAAGGAATCTTCAAAGATGAAGGAAGTTATGAGATCGAGTCTCAGATCATTCCTTTCCTGTCTACTTTAAAGGGCTTCAAATTTGGCTTCAACAGTGGGCTTCGTGCAGAAGTACTCTTCGTAAATACCAAGATTTTTAATATCAAATGGGGTACCAAAAATGCAATCAGCCTTCCTGCTCCGGGACTTCCTGGTGGAATGCCTATCAGAGCTTTCGGTACCTTTGATGTAAAAGTAGATGATTATCTGCACCTGATCGATTCTCTTGCAGGCATTAAACAGATCTATACCATTAATGATATCCGTGATTATGTTATTTCCATCCTTGATCCTCTTCTGATGAAATGGATCAGCCGCGAAGGCAAGGATATGTTCAATCTGCAGATGAATTCACAGGAGATCAGCAAAGGTATTCAGGCAGACCTGGATACAGAGTTATCCAAGATTGGTCTGAAAGTAACTGCTTTCAACTGCTCTAATTTCTCTTATCCTCAGGAAGTTCAGGCTATGCAGGCAAAGGCAGCTTCTCAGGCTATGGTAGGTGATATGAACCGCTATCAGCAGTTCGCCATGACGGATGCCCTTTCCAAGGGTAACAGTGGTGGTAATGTAGCCATGAATATGGCAAGCATGCAGATGGGCATGATGATGGGACAGCAGATGGTCAATAATATGGCTGCCCAGCAGAATCAGACAGTCAATACCAATACAGCAGCTCCTGTGAGTGGTCAGCCTCAGGCAGGCGCCGTTCCCAAGTTCTGCCCTAACTGTGGCACTCCTACAAACGGCGGCAAATTCTGTGTTGAATGTGGTCAAAAATTAGTATAGTTACTTTAATCTTAAATAAAAAGTGCACCTGATTTAATTGCCAGGTGCACATTTTTTATACAATCGCTTTATTTCTCCATTTTCCTCTCGCATACCGATGCATGCTTACAACACTGACCAGTGTCCATGTCAAGCCTGTCGTAAGGAACACGCCCCACATGCCAATCGCAGGTATCATCGTAAGCGGCTTGGCAAATCCTACTCTACCAGTTATCTCCATAAGTCCATTGATCATGGAATATGTTGCATCCCCGGCACCATTCAGGATTCCTCTCGATACATAGATCATTCCCAGAAACATATAGAATGGGCTGGTAATTGCAAAGCCCTTCGCACCTATCGCTATAACATCTGCATCCTGTACGAAGATTCCCATGATCTGTTTACCAAAGAACTGTCCGGGAATCAGCATAAGTAAGCTGAATACAATCACACATATGACTCCTACACGGTGTCCCTGCTTTACTCTGTCTACTTTTCCGGCCCCGATATTCTGTCCTGTAAAAGTCGTAAGTGCAGCTCCAAGAGAATTATATGGCTGCTGAACCAGCTGCTCGATTCGGCTAAGTGCTGTATTGGCAGCAACAACATCTTCTCCAAATCCATTGACTACTCTTTGCAGGAAGATACAGGAAAGAGCAATCAGGGAATTCTGCAGGGCAATCGGAAATCCCAGCCGGAAACACTTCGCCATAATATCCGGCTTCACTCGTCTGCATTCCCTGTTTACTCTCAGAATGGGAATCTTGCAAAACGCATAGATAAACGCCCCAATCGCCGCTACCAGCTGGGCAATGACTGTAGCCAGTGCCACACCAAACACAGACCATTGGCAAACAATTACAAATACCAGATCCAGTGCAATATTAATGATACAGGATACCACCATGAAATACAGCGGTGTTCTTGAATCACCCAAAGCTCTCAATACTGCTGCCACTCCATTGTAGGCTGCTATGGCAAGAATACCTGCACAGGATACTCTCATATACAGCACTGCATCATCCAGAATGGATGCCGGCGTATTAAGCAATACAAGAACAGCTCTTGCAGATGCAATTCCAACAATACTCATAATGGCAGATACCAATGCCAGAAGATACATACCATTGGCAAAGCTTCTTCCTACCATATCTGACTTGTCTGCTCCGAAATATTGCGATAATACCACACCAACACCCGCAGATACACCAAAGCTCATGGAGAAAAACAGGAAATTCAGGGAACCTGTCGCACCTACCGCTGCCAGTGCATTCGCACCTACAAAACGACCTACCACAATAGAATCGACCATATTATAAAACTGCTGAAACAGATTGCCGATCAACATCGGTATCGTAAAGGACAAAAGAAGTTTTGCCGGGCTTCCTTCTGTCATACCATATACAGATTTCTTCTCCATAGAACCTTATCCTCCTGTACTCATTTTGAGTAATTACATGATAGCAACAACATTTTGCGAATGCAATATGTCCGGTTCAGATAGAGCGAAAGCAGCCAAATCTATGTTGAAATATACAATTTTACGCACATCTGTCTCTATACATAAACATCCACGTCAACACAGTATCTTCCCTTTTTGGTCTCATAGGCAATTCCCTGAAAAATGAATTTGCCATACCCACGCACGGATATTTTATCTCCTGCTTTCAATGTACCACTGTTATTCTCATTGAGTCTGCCGTTTACAAATATCTTCTTGCCCCGAAACAGCTCCACACTCTGACTTCTCGACATATTATAGAGTTTGGCTATGATTCCATCTGCTCTTTCTGAACTGACTACAAGGCTTCGTCTCTCCAGCCTGGTAATGGCACTCTCCAGTATCTGGGCAGCATACTGGCATTTCACATGTGTATGTCTGATCTGGCCCAGATTCTCGATTATGTACGGTGCCATCTTTTCTGTGCAGAACAGATAGGCATGTTTGCCGATCATAACGATATCTCCCAGTGTACTTCTCTCAATACCCAGATTCATCAACGCGCCCAGATAATCTCTATGCGAAAGCTCTTCACCGAACTTCTCAAGCAAAGGAGCTATCTCTACGCAGGCAATAGGAAAAGGCTCATCCCATCCACACAATTCCTCACTTCCGAATCGAAGCATGATGCGCTCGCAGTCTGCCGTACCTCCATACATGGTAACAGGAACATAGGATAATTCCCTCTCTATTCTATGGTAGACATCCTGCTCTGCCAAAGACAAAAATCCTGTAAACAGATACTGACTGTTGGTATAGGATTTGTTGGCAAGCTCTTCCAGTCTTTTTTGAAATAATGCACTTTCTTCATCCATGGCCTAACATCCTTCCTCTATCATTTCTTCCAGATAGTCTCTGTCCCACAACAGTATCTTGAGCTTCTGGGCTGCATCTACTGCGGGCTGGGTGAAGTACTGATTCGTCAGAACACAGCCCACCATGCGGTCATAGAAATCTCTGCCGGCATACGCTTCCTGAACAGCCTTCACTCCTACAGGTCCATTATACCGCTTACATTGAATGGCATAGGTCACGCCCTCTTTCTCAGCAAGAATATCGATTCCATAATCTCCACTGCTCTTCGTAACTTCAACCTCTATAAATCCTCTGTTCCGCAGAAGCTCTGCGCAGTAATATTCAAAGTCAAGTCCTTCCATCTCATCCAGTTCATCATCTGCGTAGCGTTTTCTGAAACGCTTACACAATACCACCCCTGCGGCAACTGCAAGTACCAGCACAGCCAATATACCAATGATCCATATCCATTTATCCTGTTCCATATCTGCAAAAATTACAGACATCATATTCCATTCATTATTTTCAAGCATAATTTCTCTCCATTATCGAACATACTTTCTATATGCTACCACATTTATTTCCTGTATGCAAGATACACTTTGCTGATTTTGCATATTTTCTCTTTACAAAAGGGAAGACTGATAGTATACTGTGCAACTATAAGGGAATACCTTATTGGTAACTATAGGCGCCACATATGTGGCTTACAATTTTGCAGAGTAGAACATTATGCGTTAAGTGCCGTATGAACAGGGAGTTGTCATATGGACGAAAAGCATCCGAAAGGTTTCGCTTGCGGTATAAGGTTCGCATCCCGCTGCTACATACTGGATTGACGAACGTTTATCTTCCTTATGTAGTTTACAGGACAACTGCATACAGGAGGTTTTTTTATGCAAAAAATCAGAAAACTCTATGCAGATTCCATTATGGAACTGAAAGTAACCAAAAACATGGTTATCTGTGCTTTTATGGCTGCACTTGCAGTCGTGCTCAGCTATACCACATCTATTGAAGTCGGTCCCTACATCCGGATCGGTTTCTCCGGTCTGCCAAACCGTATCGTGGAATTCCTATTTGGACCTATTACCGGCTGTATCTTCGGTGGAGCGCTGGATGTACTGAAATACATCATCAAGCCTACCGGTCCATTCTTCTTTGGATTTACCTTTGATGCCATGCTCTCCGGCATTATATATGGTTCCATTCTTTATAAGAAACCCATCAGCATCTGGCGGGTTCTTGTCGCAGAATTCATTGTAAAGCTTGTAATCAACTGCGGTCTGAATACTCTGTGGATCTCTATGCTTTATGGAAAAGGCTTTATGGTTCTTCTGCCTGCCAGAATTATCAAGAATGCAATTATGCTGCCAATTGATACTGCCATTGTCTACTTCTCATTCCGTTTTGTATCCAGATTCAAAGCCCATTTACATATCTAAATGGTTATGGTAAAGTGTGGGAAAAAGTCAAAAGAAGAACACACCTTTTGACTTTTCCGCACTTTTTTTCTATGTTATACTATAAATGCATAAGCGGATTTTCGCTTATTTCAGGGGGAGTATCACGAAGGAGAAACTTTTGTTTATTTTCTACCGGAGGGATACGTAATTATGCAATACAATTACAATCATATTTTTCTTGAGAACAGACAGATATCCAATACTTCCGCAATCCGCTGGTCCTGTTTTACCGCAATGGTCATCGGCATCGCCTGGATATTTACTCTGTTTCACATCATATCTGTCCCGGCGCTGGCTTTTCAGATCATAGCGCCTGTCAGTATTTTTATTTTACTTTTACCTGCTGTTGTTAATCATCTGATGCATCTGTCAGATATTCTTCTTGTGGGCTCAAAAGGCATTAATCTGCTGACCGGACTGATACTTGGATGTGATCTGACAGCTGTTTTTTTGTTGTCTTCCACACTGTCACACTATGCATCTATTATCTGGCTGCTTCCGGCACTGATCGCCTGCCAGTATTATTCCAAGCGCATTACCTCCCATATTTTCCGGGGTGGATTTGCAGGAATGATTCTGTCTTTCTATGTCTCCATATATCTTGGCATTGAAGACCTGAGTCCGGCTCTTGTGTATCTGATACCACAGCTTCTGATCTACTGTGCAGCCTATCCGCTGTTCATGAATATTACCAGACGCACAGAATTATTAATGAAGAAACAGAAATTATCCATGTTGGCTTATCAGGCAAAACAGACACTTGACCATCTGGAAGTTCTTCCTGATACCTATATTACAGACTGTCGCATTAAAATGCGCTATCTTGCCAAAAATGGTGTTGATGTAGACACGGCATTGCAGAATATGGACGGCAATGTAGATAAATACAATGATTTCCTTTTGACCTTTGTCGGGGAAAGCCATCGCAAGGAAGACGAATTATTCACTCTAATGGATTCTGATACCCTGCTGCAATACGGTGCCAAAGTTCATGCACTGCGTGTTAAATCCAATGCACTGGGACTTCGTAATCTGACAGACACTGCCTTTTTCCATGAGATAGAAGCCTATGCAGGCAATCTTGAAGTCATACAGAATAACTGGGAGAAGCTATCCTTTGAATGGGATGAAGCCTGTGATATATTTACAGATTATATCCAGTCTCTTGGTCTCAAAAACCACGCTACAGATGGACAGGGCAATCAGATTACCTTCAAAAAATGGGGAGAACAGCTCCACGAAGCATTTGATGCACTGGAGACCTATGATCCCGCTAAGGCAAGATCCATCTTAAATGAACTGCTGCAATATCAGATAGATGCTGATATTACACAGAATCTGCAAAATATCGTTGCCAATATTGATGAAGTTCTAAAAGCATAGAATGCTATCATATAACAAACGCCGGGTTCACATATCAAACCCGGCGTTTTGCATGTTATATCAAATTAAAATTCTTCAAAATAAACAGCCACAATGTAATAAAAATTGAACTCAAAAAGGTAGTAGAAACAACACAGCTGGACGACAATACGCCCTCATGTCCCATATTCTTGGACATGATATAGCAGCTTACTGTAGTCGGCGCTCCCAGCATAATCAGGATCGCTACCATTTTCTCATTTCGAAATCCCAGCGCCGCTGCCGCAGGCAGGAAAATTGCCGGCATCACAAAAAGTTTAATTAAAGAACTGATAATAGTCGGTTTAATCTCCGCAAGTGCCTTTCGTCCTTCAAAACCTGCTCCCAGACCAATCAGTGCCAGAGGTGTTGCCAGAACTGAGAAATTATGTAATGTCTTATCAATGATAAAAGGAATTGGTATTCTTGCCACCGATATGATCATTCCAATTAAAATTCCAAGAATAATCGGATTGGTAGCAATGCCTTTTAAGGATTTCTTTAACCCAGCTTTATCCAGCCCTGTACTTCCCGGCGCAGTAAATGACAATATCATGACTGCCGCAACATTATACAAAGGTACAGTCGCCAGAATCATCAGCGGTGCAATTGCACTCGAACCATAGATATTCACCATAAAGGCTACTCCAAGAACTGCTGCGCTGCCCCTGTAGGATGCCTGAATAAATTCACCCAGAATAGATTTCTTCTTAATAAAGAGCACTGCAAACACAGTAATCAACAATATGCAGACCAGTGTCACTCCAAAACAGAAAACCACAAATGTCGTATCCCATACTGCATAAAAATCCGCCTCTGCAATATCTGTAATCAACAATACCGGTAATGTAATCTTATAGTTGAATGAATTCAGTGTCTTTACAAATCCATCATCCACAATCTTTAACTGTCTGAATACATATCCTGCTACCATTACCAGGAAGATAGGTATTGTAGCATTCAGACTGAATATTAAATTCTCCATAACAATCCTCCCATCGCATTCTTTATTAGCATACTCCTTTTTATCATCCTCCGCAATCCTGGTAGCCACAAAAAAAGAGTCTCCACAAGGAAGACCCTTTCCGTGCTGTATTCACGTTACACTTCATCAGCTGCCGCCGGTATAGTTACCACTACTGTCGCTGCAATCGTAACTACCACCGCCAGGATAATTACCAGCATACCGCCCAGAAGAAGCATTACACCACTTCCATCATCCTGTGCAGTATCTTCCGTATCTGCTGCCTGTGCTTCTGTCACCTGACTGGTCTGTGCTGCTTTTACACTCATTGCCCCGCCAGCACCTGCCATAATGCAGCATGCTGCTGCAAATACCATGAATAACCGAACCATTCTACTTACTAATTTCTGCATTTTGTACCCTCCATTACACTAAAATAGCATCTACAACTGGACCTGTTGTCCACCCTTTACTTCTACGAACTTCTCATCATCCACACATAACCACAGGCTCTGTGCACATGGATTGTATACAAAAGAACCATCTGCCGCATACTGTGCTGCTTTTACCACATCCATATAATCTACGATCTGTATATTGGTAGCATACCAGATATCATCCTTACCGCCAACCAGCTTACAGAAATCTTCCATAACTTCCCAGTTGTTATTGTTGGTGAACTCATAGCTGTGTCCCCAGACATACATCATATACAGATACTGTTTCTTATGCAGGTCTACGAACTGCTGACCAAGCTCCAACAGGTTATGATTATGATGACAGGTAGCTTTCCATTGCAGGAAATCCTCAGGCATGGCAAAGCCATCTGTATTGCCTACCACTCTGCCATAGCGAATCCCTAATGCCGGTAGCATGGCACGGATTTCAGGAGATTCTGAGCCGTTTGGATATGCCAGTCCACGCACCGGATAGCCCATAATAGATTCCAGTTTCTTCCTGTCTTCGATTACTTCCTGTGCAACAAGTTCCAATGGACATCTGCCGATTGTAGGATGAGATACCGTGTGGCAGGCAACCTCATGCCCCTTATACAGTTCCCTGTATTCAGTCTGCGGGATTCTCACCGGATCCCCTTCCAGACCACTGTTTACATTAAATGTTCCCTTAATCCCATATTGGTTAAAAAGTGCAACCAGCCTTCTGTCCTCATGCTTGCCATCATCATAACTCATGGTAAGAACCTTGTGCTTACCACCTGGAAAACAGGCATATATCTTCTTAATATTTGTCTTCATCTGTGCTTACCCTTTCCGCGCATCCTTCTCAAAACGCGCCACCAGTTTACGTGCTGTATCTTCATCTGACTTCTCCAGAGTCTCAATGAAGTCTTTTAAAGGAGCCATTGTCTGTTCATCTGCCATAATCATGGAATGCTTCAGATTTTCAATATAATCAGGAATCTCCTCACTGAATCCAAGTGACAGACTTCCATGTGGAAGCATGGCAATCTGTAACGTGTACGCTATGTTCGTCCAGGTTACTTTCTGGGTCGTTCCGCACAATTCCTTGACTTTCCTAAGGAAATGAAGTCCAGCCTCAGTTCTGTCCAGAATGTCATCCACTGTAATTCCAAAGAAATCCATATCATCCACAGTTGCAATACATGTAACTTTCAGATCACTCTGTCTGGTATATTCCATACTTCCAGCCCCCTCTCCTGCGATTTATCGTAACTATCTAACTATTCAGACCACATGCGCAAAATCGCTGTTTTCATTATACAACTTTCCAGACAAAA
>CAVBMG010000091.1:0-13309 GCA_963596435.1 Agathobacter sp. | reverse complement strand
AGAATGATAATCAGGATTTCTATATTATTCACGATATTATTCGAATATTGTAACTATCCAGAACTCTCTGCGGTTTATATGCACTCACAGTATTTACAGGAGTGCACAAACAGGAATAAGCCGACAGCAAACAGTATCACCAGGGAACCTACACCCAGATTGATACTGCCTGTCAGCTGACTGGCTACACTGACCAGCATAGTACCAATAAAAGAAGCTCCCTTTCCACAGATATCAAACAGCCCAAAGTACTCTCCTGCTTTCTCTGGCGGAATAATCTTCGCAAAATGTGAACGGGATAATGCCTGGATGCCGCCCTGGAACATTCCCACACATACTGCCAGTATCCAGAATTTGACCTGGGAATCCAGTTGAAATGCAAAGATAGCAATCAGGGTATATGCAATAATGCATACCGGAATCAGCACTTTGGAAGAATATCTTGAAGACAGTCTTCCAAATATCAAAGCTGATGGGAATGCAACAATCTGTGTTACCAGAAGTGCAAGCAGAAGCCCTGTCGTATCCAATCCTAATGCCGTCCCATAAGCGGTTGCCATATCAATGATCGTATAGACACCATCAATATAACAGAAGAAGGCAAGCAGGAAAAGGAACACGCCCTTCTCATTCTTCATATTGCGAAATGTCTCAAATAATCTATGAAAAGCATTGCAAAACATATGTGGTGTCCTCTCCACATAATGCAGCTGCTTATATCCACGCAGCAGCGGAACTGTAGCTCCTATCCACCAGAGAGAAGAGAGCACAAATGTTATAGTCATCGCCTGCAGCTGACCGATACCAATCCTGTCTCCCCACAGTACAAGTCCCAGCCCCAGAATAAAAGGAACACAGCTCCCAATATATCCCCATGCAAACCCTCTGGAAGATACATCATCCATCCTCTCCGGCGTTGTCACATCTCCAAGCATGGCATCATAGAAGATCAGACTACTCGTATATCCGCATTTTGCAATGATATAGATAACAAGAAACACAATCCATGAATGGGTAAAGCCCAGCAGGGAACACCCTGCTGCCCCTATCAGCATCGTTATCATAAATATAGGTTTCTTCATTCCCTTATTATCTGTCAATGTTCCCAATATAGGTCCTGACAGTGCTACTACTATAGTAACAATTGATGTAGCGTACCCCCAATAGGCAAGATAATCTACCGAAGAGAGATTTGCCATGCCGGCGATTTCATTAAAGTATATAGGGAAAAGTGTGGCTACCAGCAGTACAAAGGCTGAATTTCCCACATCATATAATACCCATGTCCTCTCCATTTTGGTTAATTTCATTTTTCCTGCCATATTCATTCATGTTCCTTTCCTTTATCATGTACCAAAAGCAGTCCGCCCATCAATGCAGTAAAGGGCGCAACTGCAACCAGTCCAAAACTTCCTACAATCGTGTGTAGAATTTCTGACGCAACATCCTTATAATTCAGAATGTTGTAAATGGGTGTTCCCTGTGCCATGAATACCATAAGCAATGCCAGATAGCCGCCCGAATAAGCCAGCAGTAATGTCGTAGACATGGTTCCCATGGCAGCTCTGCCTACATGAATTCCAGACATGGTCGCTTCCTTCCAGCCAATATCCGGCTTCTTCTCCACCACTTCATAAATAGCCGATGTAATATCTACCGCAATATCCATAATCGCTCCACTGGCTCCAATGAAGATACTTGCCATAAAGATACTCGTAAGATTCAGATATTCATAACCTGAATACAGAAGGCTTTCTGAATTTGACATAACAGCCCCATGTATCTTGAACAGCTTCGTAAACACAATACCAAGAATACAGGTGGTAATGACTCCAAGCATAACTCCAAGTGTCGCTGCTATAAACCTTCTGTCATACCCATAGACCAGCGAAATGATCACGACAGTAAGTACTGTAATAATAGCCAGTCCGATCAGAACAGGATTCCCCCCATTCAGACAGGATGGAACCAGTACTTTCCAGATCATCAGTACCGTGATGACAAAAGACAACAGACTGCGCAGCCCTATGCCTTTTGCAAAAATAATCAGTACAACAGAAAAAATGGCAAGAAGAATAAATTCCTTATCCAGTCTGTAATGGTCTATCATATTCACAGATATGACCTCATTATTCTGATAGCTGATCACTACCTGCGCAATATCGCCCGGCACATATATCTTATCTGTCTGCAGGGAACCCGTTAATAAATTATATGCCTGCACTTCCTGCCCTTTGAATCTGCCACCCAGAAGACGCACTTTGCAATCCTGTTCTCCTGAGCGGATCAGACCACTGCTGATGACTGTTGATTCGTCTGTATCCAGCACTTCTGCCCTGCATCGGTCCGTTCCCTGATAAATAACAGCATCCTCATAGCCTGTGGGCAAGGCTATGAGGATACCAAGTAAGAGCATACATATCAGGAACGGAAGATGAGGGAATATATATCGGTTATATATCTGTTTCATCTACGTTCAATCCTTTTTATAACATTTGTTATTTAATCTTTGTTAATGTAGCAAGCTTATTGTAAATATCTGTATTATCATAATATCCTTCAAAGAGGCTTGATCCATTACCGATTGCAAATACAGGAACAGGAAGACCTGTATGGGAATAAGAGCTGAATGCAATACCTGACTTATTGTTCAGGATATGTGTAATGGTTACTGATAAAGGTTCATATGTACCATAGAGGTCATATTCTTCCTGTGTCATCTTATCCTGTGAAGAAGCGCCTACTTTCATGGTTCTCTCATAAGCTGCCTTTAACTTCTGTACTTCATAGTCTGTCAGTACCAGTGTAGGATCTGCTGCTGCCGCTGCATCATCTGCTGTTACCAGACCGAAGTTGTTCTTGATGTCAACCAGAACCTGAGAGAACGGTGTATTGTTTTCCTTATAGGAAGCTACATACTCAGAATCAAACTTTGCATAGGAAAGTGTCTGATTCTCAAGGTTCTTTAAATAGGTATCATAGTTCGTTCCTGCATAACCGATTGTCAGACCACCTGTCTCATGGTCACCGGTTACAAGAATCAAGGTATCTGCGGGATGCTGTTCATAGAACTTATAAGCTACCTGAACTGCCTTATCAAGTGCAAGAGTATCATTAATTGATGCTGCTGCATCATTTGCATGACAGGCCCAGTCAATCTTACCACCTTCTACCATCATGAAGAAGCCCTTATCATTGTTGAGTACTTCAATGCCTTTTTCTACATAGTTTGCAAGATCCCACTTGCTGTCTGTAAGGTCCATATCATAGTTCATGGCATCACCGTCAGCCAGGTTCTCATCTACTGCAATGACCTTACCTGTGTTCTTATTGACAGCTTCAATCTCGCTCTGAGTCGTAGTCACTGTATAGCCGTTTTCTTTTGCTACATCATAGAGGCTTGTCAGATCCTTATTCTTGCCTGTCGGGCTCAGGAATCCACCGCCAGCGAAATAATCAAAGTTACTTGCGATCAGTTCCTGTCCGATTTCATAGTAGTTCTTTCTGGAAGACTGATGTGCATAGAAAGCAGCTGGTGTTGCATGGTTCAGATTTACAGTAGTCAATACACCGATCTTGTAGCCAAGCTGTGCCTTTAACTGCTCAGAAATAGTTGTGTATTTGATTGTCTTGGTAGTATCCATATTGATGACACCACTGTATGTCTTGTGTCCTGTAGAAATGGATGTTGCTGTAGAAGCTGAATCCGGGCAGAAAGATGTACTGTCAAAAGTACGTGCAG
Organism: Agathobacter sp.; assembly: GCA_963596435.1. Taxonomy (GTDB): domain Bacteria; phylum Bacillota; class Clostridia; order Lachnospirales; family Lachnospiraceae; genus COE1. The sequence continues at coordinate 9,567 of CAVBMG010000091.1, read as the reverse complement.
AACCAACTGTTGGGAAATTCATGAAGGATAAATCCACACCGCCTGTAACATCTCCACCGTCACTTGCCTTTGCACCAAGATAATAGGATGCTGACTGGATCTGAGGATAACTCATACCATCACCGATGAATAAGAAGATATACTTGGGTGTCTTCTGAGATACGGTTTCTACGCCATTGGTTGTAGCTGCCGCATATGTCTCATTCTGTACTGCTACACTTGCAGATGTATTATCTGCTGTCTGTCCACAACCTACTAATGTTGATGCCATCAGGATTGCAGACATCATTGCTGCTGTTACTTTGTGATTGAACTTTTTCACTACTCTTTTCTCCTCATCTTGAATAAATTTTCGTCCCTGCTGGGACGAATAACAAAAGGTATGTCTGTATTGTATTCATGTTATGTAAAAGATGCTACCAGGATAATGTATAATTTATGTAAAATATGCATAAGCATACATTTTCGATACCTTGCGCCATCCGGTTGCGAATCCTCTCCCAATTGTGCTATGATATTCAGGTAGAAAATCAGCACCCGCATATCTATTATGCAGGTCATAAGAAAGGCATGGACATATTCATATGAAAAAAGAAAATCTCTGGCTTTCCTACCAGAATGAAGACAAAGAAAAGCTGCAGGCTATCTGCGAGCGCTATAAGAACTGCCTGAACGAAGGCAAAACAGAACGTGAATGTATTGATCTGACCATCCGCATGGCAAGAGAAGCAGGCTATCGTGATCTGGCTGACATCATTGCTGCCAAGGGCAAAGTCAGCAAAGGTGACAAGGTATATGCTGTACAGATGCATAAGAGCATTGCCCTTTTCCAGATTGGTGAAGAACCTATCTCCTCAGGTATGAATATTCTGGGTGCACATATCGACTCTCCAAGAATTGATGTGAAGCAGAACCCATTATATGAAAAGGAAGGATTTGCATATTTTGATACCCATTACTATGGCGGTATCAAGAAATATCAGTGGACAGCTATCCCTCTGTCTCTTCACGGAAGAGTTGCCAGGAAGAACGGTACTATGATAGATATCTGCCTTGGCGAGAAGGAAGACGATCCCGTATTTGTTATCACAGATCTGTTGATCCACCTTGCCGGTGAGCAGATGGGTAAAAAGGCAACAGAAGTCGTAACCGGTGAGAATCTGGATCTGTTGATCGGTAATATTCCTCTTGATAAAGACACCGATACCAGTAAAGAAGAGAAAGAAGCTATCAAGGCAAATGTTCTGAAGCTTCTGGCTGACCAGTATGGTATCGACGAAGAAGATTTCCAGTCTGCTGAGTTGGAAATCGTTCCCGCAGGCAAGGCAAGGGACTGTGGATTTGACAGAAGCATGGTTCTTTCCTATGGACAGGATGACAGAATCTGTGCTTTCACTTCTCTCTTCGCAATGCTGGATGCCAAGTGCGGTACTCGTACCCAGTGCTGTCTGCTGGTAGACAAGGAAGAAATCGGAAGTGTTGGTGCTACAGGTATGCAGTCCAGCTTCTTTGCCAATGCAGTTGCAGAATTACTGGCTATGACAGAGGGCGAATCCGAATTACTTGTTCGTCGTGCTCTGGCTAACTCTGTTATGCTCTCCTCTGATGTCAGCGCAGGCTTTGACCCACTCTATGCAAATGTATTCGAAAAGAATAACGCTGCTTTCCTGGCTCATGGCGTTACATTCAACAAATATACCGGTTCCCGTGGTAAGAGCGGTTCCAATGATGCCAATGCTGAATATATTGCAGCACTGCGCAAAGTCATGGATGATGCAAATGTCTCTTATCAGTTCGCAGAGCTTGGTAAAGTAGATGCAGGCGGTGGCGGAACTATCGCCTATATCATGGCAAAATATGGCATGAATGTTATCGACAGTGGTGTTGCCGTACTGAATATGCACGCTCCTTACGAAGTCAGCAGCAAGGCTGATATCTATGAAGCAGTGAAAGGTTATCTGGCATTTTTGAACTGGAACGGTAAGTTCTAATACTCTGATTCATAAAAAAGGGAATGCAGCTCTCAACCTGAGTGTTACATTCCCTTTTCATTTATATATTATTATACATCAATAAAAGTATTTCTGAACTCCTGATAATTACAGGGCTTTCCAAAGTAATATCCCTGACAGTAATTTGGAGAGACTTTCAACATCTTCTCCAGTTCTTTCTGATTCTCAATACCTTCTACACATACCTTGACATCCATACCATGTACCATATCACTCATAAGTGAAAGCAGCTTGCATTCGTACTCATTTTCTACCGCCTTTACAGTAAAGGAACGATCTATCTTGATAATCTCAGGATGCAGGTCATTGAGATAATGGAAATTAGAATAACCGGTTCCAAAGTCATCTAATGCCAGTTGAATTCCTTTTTCTTTTAACCGACTCCATAATTTGGCAATACGGCTGTCTGTCAGCAGAAGTCCACTCTCTGTCAGCTCTATGATTACCTTGGAAGGATCTACCTGATGCTGTTCGATTGCCTGCAATATCTCACTGATAATATTGCTCTTTAATACCTGAATATAGGAAATATTAATGCTGATTCTAAAATCCGGCATTTTCATCTGTATGTCATGCCATAACTCCAGAGCATGATGCAGCATCCATTTTCCTGCTGGAATAATAAGACCTGTCTCTTCCAGTAATGGAATAAATTCTACTGGAGACACCATACCATATTCCTGTGTGTGATATCTCATCAGCGCTTCTGCTCCATACAGTGTCTGAGTTTTGGCATGAACAAGCGGCTGCAGATACACTTCAAAGCCCTCAAAATCATGATTGATAGAATTACGCAGCAGTTTTATTAACGACTTCTTACGCATAAACCGCTCATAATCCTGTATCTCCAAAACATATGCTCTGTTCCTGCCTCGTCTTTTGGCTTCATGTAATGAAAACTCTGAATAGCGCATAATATCGGAGAAATTATATCCTGTAAATTCCGGTCCTCCCAGAATACCTGCTGACACAGTATAAACTGCTTCATAATGATTATCTTTTACAAAAGAATCTATAGCCTGCCTTACTCGCTGATACTGCTCCATTGCCTCCCGAATGCCGCGTCCCATAATATCCAGCACAAGAAACTCATCTGAGCCTGCCCGATATAATGTCTGTCCCGGTAAAATACAGGAATCAATACATTCTGCTGTCTTTCGGAGCACCATATCACCATAATCGCTTCCCAGCTTTTCATTGATTTCCTTAAAATCATCCAGTCCCAGACGCATGAGGTATCCCTTGTTGATCTTCTTGGAAACATGCTCTTCCAGGAAAGAACGCAGGCTGGACATTCCCAGTAATCCGCTTACATTATCAGCCTTTTGCCTGGCACCAATTTCATTGATGCAGCCAAGCATATACTCAGGTGTACCATCTTCACTGCGGACAATATATCCTCTGCAATTGATCCAGATAGACTCTCCCTTCTTCGACATCCATCTGTACTGAAGATTATGAAAGTCTTTCTTTCCATCAAGAATCTCCTGCAAATCCTTCTGTAACATCTCGATATCCTGCGGATATACGAATTTGACATGATTCGCTATTACATTATGGAATTCCACTGCCGGAAGACTGAAATGCTTTATCGCTTCCGGTGAAATATAGTAATAATCATTAAGCAGATCATATACGTACAAATAATCATCCATGCATGGGTGAAGCATATTAATTACCTTGCATAGCTGCTCTACTGTAATGTCTTTTGTATCGAATTCTCCCACAGTATTGCCTCCTCGTACCACCAAAGTAAGGATATAAAAACACCTGTATTATACCCTTAACCCCTTTATCAACTGTTCTAAATATAGATCATGGCATAAAACCGTGATTATTTTACAATTATATAAAATATTCAGAACTTAATCAACAGTTTTATAAGTTTAAAGATATATTACAGGTGTTACTGCTTTTTCTATATATTATTTCTCTATTGGTGTTGTGTCAAGCTTCATAAACATGGTAAAGGCAAAGCCGAGCACGAATCCCACCACACAGGTTCCAAGAAATCCCCAGAAGCCATCCCCGAAATAAACAGGTAATGTAGGTAACCCTGGAAAAGCAAATGCTATCGCATGTGCATCGGTAAATCCCGTAAGTGCTCCTCCTATGGCGCCTGCTGCACACACAGCAAGCATAGGCTTTCTCAATGGCAGATTCACGCCAAACATCGCAGGCTCCGTCACACCAAATACAGCAGATATCACTGCGGACAGGATACGGCTTTTGCAGGCAGAGTCTTTTGCCTTGAAAAAAACAGCCAGAGCTGCCCCTCCCTGTGCCATGGCTGCCGCCCCAATGAAAGGAAGTATGGTATCTTCTCCATATAATGCAATATTCAACATAACGATTGGAATCAGACTCCAGTGGAAGCCAAATATTACCATGATCTGTATCAGCCCTCCAAGGAAGAAGCCTGATACATAAGGATTCCAGTCATAGATATATGTATATCCAGATGCCAGAATGTCTCCAAACCAGGTGCCCATCGGGCCAAATAAAGTCAGAGTCACGATACTGGTCACAATGATTGATAATAATGGAACCAGAAATCCACTGATTATCTCAGGTATAACCCGCTTCCAGAACCTCTCTGTAAAATGCAGGAAACCTACTGCCATCAGTATAGGCAAGACACTGGATGGATACGTTGCCTTTGTCACAGGAATCCCTGCAAAGTTAATCTTCTGTGCCGCATCAAAAGCCTGTGTCAATTGCGGGTAAAGAAGAACTCCTGCAACAACCACCGCTGTAAATTTATCGCACTTGAACTGCTCTGCTGCCGTAAAGGCAATGAAAACAGGCAGAAAATAGAAAAATGCATCTGCGATGGCATTACAGATCAGATAAGTACCACTATCCTGGGCAATCCACCCCAGGCTTACAAACAATGCCAGGAATCCTTTCGTAATCCCCGCCGCAGTCATGATATTGATAATCGGCATGAAAATGGCTGAAATCGCCGCAATGATCCGATTAAGCACTGAGTTTTTCATACAGGCTCCTTTTACACGTATTTCGCAAGTGTAGCTTCTACAGCTCCTTTACCAGCCAGCATCTCTACAAAATACTGCTCTGTCAGCTCTCCAAGACCCACCTCATACAGATTCACGCCAAAGATCTTATCATTTGACAGAATCGGTGCTACCTTCTCATGAACCTGTGTATCTCCAAATTTCAAATCAGCTACGTAAGGGCATACGGTGTCCAGCATAGGATCTGCACTCAATGTAAAAGCCTCTCCCTTATCATCTATGCCACACAGATACCGCAGCCAGCCAGCAAAGACAAGTGGAATTCTCTTTAAGCTGCTTACAGATAGTTCCTTAGAACGCTGATATGCCTTAATCGTTTCACCGAAACGGATTCCCAGCTTCTGAGAGGTATCTGTAGCAATACGCTGTGGTGTATCAGGCATAAAAGGATTCGGGATTCTGATATTCACCACTTCATCTATGAACTTCTTCGGGTCAATTACTCCAGGATTCACTACTACAGGAAGTCCTTCTTCATAACCTATTATCTCTACCAGCTTCTTCAATACAGGGTTATCCATTTCCCTGGATATTAAAGTATAGTCAAGCAGACAGCCAAATACAGCAAGCGCAGTATGTAATGGATTCAGACATGTGCAGACTTTCATCTTCTCAACTCTGTCTACTGTTTCCCTTGTTGTGAAGATTACACCGCCTTCTTCCAATGCAGGTCTTCCATTGGGGAAATTATCTTCAATAACCAGATACTGACATTCTTCTGCATTAACAAAAGGCGCTACATAAGTATTCTTGCCGGTAATTACAGGCTCCAGATCTTCCACTCCTGCCATTCGCAGCATATCTTCTACAGAAGCATCCGGTCTTGGGGTAATCTTATCAATCATGGACCAGGGGAAGCTGACCTTGTGAGCATCCTCTACATAAGCCAGGAAGCCTTTCTCTACCAGTCCTCTCTGTTCCCAGCCCTGCGCAAAAGCATGGATTGCCTGATATAACTTGTCTCCATTATGAGAACAGTTATCCATGCTCACCATTGCAATGGGCAATGCGCCTGCCTGATAACGGGCATATAAAAGTGCTGCTACTTTACCAATATAGCTGACAGGTCTTTCTGTTCCCTGCTCCATATCCTGTGCTACTGCCGGTAATGTGCTGCCCTTGCCATCCACCAGACTGTATCCCTTCTCAGTAATTGTAAAGCTTGCCATCTGTAGACCTGGATTGGTGAATATTTGTGACAGCCGTGTCATGTTTTGCGTATTATCACTGTCCAGTGTCAGTGCTTCCATAATACTTCCTACTACTGTCTTATCCACATTTCCATCTGCTTTTAAAGTAGCCAGGATTCCCAGATTATCATGGGGCTGATACATTTTATCAATAATCTCATAATCATATCCTTCTACTGCGATAAGCCCGGTCTTCATTTTTCCTGCATTCAGCAGCTCCTGCACTACATTTGCCTGAAAAGCACGAAAAATATTGCCAGCTCCAAAATGCACCCAGACAGGATGTTCTGCTGTTTCTTTTCGTACCTGTTCTATTGAAAATGCAGGAAGGGCAAAGCCTGCCTTTTCCCACTCCTGTCTATGTTCAAATACACCATTATATGATAGTTTCATATTAATCATTTCTCCTTGCATTTTTATCAATTGCTTCCCATAAGCCATTCAGATATGCAGCACCAAGCGCTCTGTCGTACAGACCATATCCCGGCATAGCCACCTCACCCCAGATCATACGTCCATGGTCAGGTCTGATTGGCCCGTCAAAGCCGATTTCATAGAGTGCTTTCATGATCTCGTACATATCAAAGCTTCCGTCACTGGATAAATGGGCGGACTCTTCAAAGTCTGTCGGAGAATTGAATTTCAGATTTCTCACATGAGCGAAATGAATTCTGCCCTTGAGGGAACGAATCATATCCGGCAGATTGTTCTCCAGATTGGTTCCATAGGAGCCGGAGCAGAAAGTCACACCATTGTGTGGGTTATCTACCATATGCATCATGCGTAGTATATTTTCTTTATTGATAATGATTCGTGGCAGACCAAATACGCTCCATGCTGGATCATCCGGGTGAATTGCCATATTGATATCATATTTATCACAGGTCGGCATGATACGCTCCAGGAAATATTTCAGATTTGCAAAAAGCTTCTCATTGTCAACATCCTGATACATCTCAAAGAGTTCTTTCACTCTCGCCATACGCTCAGGCTCCCAGCCAGGCATAACGAAACCATTGGAATCAGAATCAATGGATGCAAACATCTCTTCCGGCTTCAGGGCATCTACTGCTGCCTGATTGTATGCCAGCACGGTAGAACCATCCGGTCTTTTCCTTGCCAGTTCTGTTCTTGTCCAGTCAAATACAGGCATGAAGTTATAGCATACCATATGAATATCTTCCTGTCCCAGATGTTCCAGTGTTGTAATATAATTCTCTATATACTGCTCTCTGTCAGGAGAACCAATTTTAATTGCATCATGGATATTTACACTTTCAATTCCTGCAATTGTAAGCCCCGCTGCTTCTACTTCTTTCTTCATGGCACGGATATCTTCCAAAGCCCATGCCTCTCCGGGCACAGAATCATACAGTGTCGTAATTACACTCTTCACCCCGGGAATCTGACGAATCTGTTCCAGTGTAACAGAATCATGTTTACTGCCATACCATCTTAATGTCATCTGCATAGGAATAACCTCCATATTCTCATAAATAAAAATACCCATCCGGGACGATTCTCACCGTCTTCGGATAGGTATATTGTATCGAATTATTGCAGTTATTTCATTGTAATATTTGTTGTGTAGTTTGCAAAAATTGCTGTTCCTGATACATTATAAAATCATTAGAAAAATAAAAATCAGTACAGGAAGCAATTCCCATCATAACAGATGCCGTCAGACAACAGATAATCAGTAGAATTCTATTGATCTGTATACCATGTGTAATAATATGCACAATCTCAATCTCAGTCACAGTCATGTTCACATACGCCATATACCTTATGACTTGTTCTACGAGTCTTCATAATCTCCTCCAAGGACTTTATCCGCATAATCTACCAGTAGGCGAAGCCGGCTGATCTCCTCGTTCAGAACCGTCCTTCCTTCCTGTGTCAACTGATAAAGTCTCTTCCTTTTATCTTCAGGATCATCACTTTCTATCTCGATGATCCATCCCTTCTTCAACATATTACTGACAGCGCCATACATCGTTCCTGAGCCGATCTTCACATTGCCATCTGATATCGCAGCCACCTTCTGCATGATTCCATAGCCATGTCTGGGTCTGTCATACAGACATAATAATATATAAAAATAGCTCTCCGTTAATGGTTCCTGCTTCTTCATTCTGTTTCCCACACCTTTCAGTGATTGCTTCTACACTGATGCCTTACTTGTGCGCATATCCTTAGTCAGAGGATATAATACTGCTGCACTGATTACTATGATGATAATTGCTACCGGCACAGTTGGTACATTTTCCGGTAATACTGCCAGCAATGATGGCATAAAGTTATTGACCATATGCATCAGAATACATGGATATACGGATTTCGTTCTGTATGCTGTATACCCAAGTGCAAGTGCCAGAGGAAGTACATACAGTCCCTGCATGATATTCATATGGTAGATTCCAAACAGAACCGCCTGAATGATAATCGCTGCCACAACCGGTAAATTCTTCTCAAGCAATCTGAAAATAATACCTCTGAAAATCAATTCCTCTCCAATCGGAGCAATGATTACTACTGTCAATACTGCTATCAGTGCATTGCCGCTCAGAGAATATCCCATTAACTGCTGATATGTCTCCATGGCGCCCGGAACCAGCGCACCGATGATCTGGGACAATAATAAAGCAATTCCATAACAGCCAATCGCTGTAACTACTACAGTAGCAATATTCCTGCCGTTAATAAGCTCCTTAAAATCCTGCTTCTGCTGCTGGGTATACTTCTTCACAATGCCGAAGCGATACCATAACAGTGCTACCACTGCACAGATTACTGTCGTAATCATAAGCAGATCCGTCATAAATCCGGATTCAGAAATCTGCTGCATATAAAGCTCCTGACTCATCTCAATATCTCCGCCAGTCTGCGCCATGCACTTCACCATATACAAGCCTGCACCAACACCACTGACCGTCACCTGAATCGCCAGAAAAGCCACTAATGTCAAAAGCGCCAAAATCACACCCTTAACCGGCTTCTTCTTAACCTGCACAGCCTGTTGTTCCTGCTGCACTACCACATTCATATTATTCGTATCCATACTACCACTCCTCATTTCCGCGTACTCACCTTGCGCATTGCAACCCGTGTCCGGTACGCTCAAACACAGATTCCATGTGTAAAACTCCAACTACTTCACACCATGCCTCTCTCTATAATGTATCGTCATCCGATATGTCGTTTGACGATATATCGGATGTTGGATATATCATAGCACGACATATGTCGAGTGTCAACATATTATTTTAAAATCTCTAGTAGATATGGGGATTACTCCCCATACCCCTACACAAAACCGTACGTGCG
>CAVBMG010000090.1:0-13354 GCA_963596435.1 Agathobacter sp. | reverse complement strand
GTGTACAGTATTGTCAAGAAAACTTGTTATAAATAATTCTTTTTGCCAGTTATAAGTATTGATGGAATTTTTGGTTTGCATAAAAATCGGTTCCTGCCTAATAAGACAGAAACCGCTATATATTCCTTTAGTTCAACTCTATAATTTTGCTGTATTATATATTAATTTTTTAATTATTTTTTGAACAGCTCTGAATGAGTCCCAAGTCTGTAGAGCATCAATACTAAAACATTGTTCTGAATCTCATAAATGAGCAGCCAGTCAGGTTCAATGTGGCATTCACGAGTCCCCTTATAGTTACCCATAAGATCATGATCTCTGTATTTTGCCTCCAGTGTACCTCCATTTGCCAAAATATCAATCACCTCAAACAACTTATCGATATCCTTGTTCTGTTTTTTGGCAAGTTTTAGATCCTTTTTAAATTGATTGGTAAACAGCACATCATATTTCATACTTCCAATGCCGCCTTTAGCGCATCCATACTGGAATATCTTTGAGCTGAAGGATCAGCCATAAGTTTTCTACCTTCTTCAATTGCTGCTGCTGTCGCTTCATTGGGTACATCCAGTTTCAACTCAAAAGGAATGCCATGTTCACGGATGGCTGTTCTCAAAAACATATTTACTGCAGTTGTCATATTTAAACCAAGTTCGTTAAAAATTTCCTCTGCCTGGTCTTTAATTGCCTTATCTGTACGAATATTTAAGTTGGTTGTTGCCATATAGAACACCTCCATTCAAGTATAGTATACTCATAAATTCGTTTTGCGTCAATACATTGTCATTACATTAAGTATAAACCTTCATCTTATTTCAACTCAAATAATTTCCTCTTCCTCTCGATCATTTCATCGATCTTTTCCACATAGAGTCCGACATCCTTCACATTGTCACATCGCTCGATTCTGCCGTCACCAAACACTCTCTTGGTAATAGAACCTGCGCCCAATGCCACGATGGTCTGGACTTCCTCCATGATTAAAATATTGTATATACCAAACTTTCCTTCTCTGGCGTACCCTACATTCTCGAAGTTACCGCTCATGTTCTTCTGTCTGTACAGATAATATGGCTTCATGCCAAGAGCTGCTGCCCCTGCTGCCGCAATCTCCATAGTAGCATCGGTATTATGCAGTGTCTCCATACCGTTTTCTTCAATCCACTGGCTCAGTCTGGATGCACGCTTGATGGCTAACGAATGTACTGTGAGACTATCCGGGGCAAGCTTCTTAATCTCTTCTATCGTATGTGCCACATCCTCTTCCATTTCGCCTGGCAATCCCAGAATGATATCCATGTTGATGTTATCAAAGCCTGCCTCTCTTGCCCAGGCGAAGGCTTCTTTTACCTGTGTGACAGTATGACGTCTGCCTATGAATTTTAACGTCTCATCCTTCATTGTCTGTGGATTAACTGAGATTCTGGTAACTCCGTGCTGATGCAGTACCGCCAGTTTTTCTGGTGTAATGCTGTCTGCACGTCCGGCTTCCACGGTAAATTCTTTCACCTGACTCCAGTCGAAGGTATTCTTTAACTTAGTCAAAAGCCAGTCCAGCTGTTCTGCTTCCAGAGTTGTAGGCGTACCTCCACCGATATAGACTGTGTCCAGTATCTTATCCTTATAGGCATCCGCTACGAACTGCATTTCCTTGTATACAGCTTCCAGATAGTCCTGCACTCTCTTCTTCCACATTGCAATGGGATAAGAGGTAAAAGAACAGTACAGACAAGTAGTCGGACAGAATGGGATTCCAATATATAAGCTATATCCGTCTTCATAATGAATCGTATCCAGCAACGCCTTTTCCCGCTTGGCGATATCAAGGCTCAATCTCGATTTTTCTTCACTGACTGCATGTGTCTCTTCCAGCCGGCGAATGATCTCTTCGTCGGATAATCCTTCTGCCAGCATACCCATAGGCAGCTTGGTAGGGCGGATTCCTGTCAGATTGCCCCAGGGCAAGGTTCTGCCTGTATAGTCACACAGGTCACGATATAATGCCAGTTTGCATGCATTTTTATATAAATGCACTCCGGTTCCTTCTTCATTATCAGTTTCAATGGGATTGTCATATACTCTGACTTTGCCCCCCTGAACAGCCAACACCACATGCAATGCCTTTTCCTCAAAAGACACGGTAATCCTGCCGTGCTCCTCTGCCTGGCTTATCTGTTCAAGCCCATGCACCTTTACATCCCTCTCCGGGTAAAAAGCCTTAATCAGCGAATGCAGATCATATTGATAGTTTTCCTTATTCGTATATACCTGAATCATATTTTCCTCTTTCCTTTTATATCAATAATAAAATACACAAATCCGTGTTACCTATCGGCAGCACGGATTGTATTTCATTTCGTATGCAACTGTTGTCTCTTCATTATGCCCCGGATATAGTTTCGTATCAGGCGGCAAAGTAAAGATTCTCTTCTGTATGGAATCTATCAGTGCTCTGGCTGAACCAGAATAGAAATCCGTTCTTCCTACAGAACCATTGAAAATCGTATCTCCACAGAAGCAACAGCTATCTGCTTCATCATAATAGCAGCAACCACCCTGTGTATGTCCCGGCGTATGCAGCACCTTGAAGTGTATTCCAGCCATATCAAATTCCTGATTATCCCTGAAATACTCATCTGCTTCCCACCCATAGGCAGGTCCAAACCAGCCTGACAGGTTCTTTTCAGGATCTTTCAGAAGCTCTGCTTCTTCTTCATAGGCATAGATCTTTGCTCCCGTCAATTCTTTCAGTTGTAATGCGCCACCCGTATGATCTCCATGACCATGAGTCAGCAATATGCCTGCTACCTTATTGCATCCCAGGCTTTTTACATCCTGATATACAATATCTCCCCGGTCACCGGGATCAATGATGACCATTTCATCTGATCCATCACGAAATACATAATAACAATTGGTCTGGCAGGCGCTGAGTATGCGCCTTTTGATCTTAATATCAGCCATCAGCCAGTCGTCCTTTCAATATCAATTACATTTTCTATCATTCTTAATTTATCAATAATTGCCGTCAGTTCATTACGTCCACCGATTTCAAAAGTCACTACCATAGTAGCGATTCCCTGCTTACTGGTTCTGGTGTTCATAGACTGAATATCAATATTTTTCTCTGTAAAGGTCTTGGAAATATCTGCAAGCAGTCCACTTCGGTTGTGGGCATAGATAATGATCTCTGCCAGATATTTCTCTGCGGACTTCGTATCCTCCGGCTGCCATTCTGCTTCAATCAGTCTGGCTCTGTCCATCTCAGGCAGATTGATAATATTAACACAATCTGTTCTGTGAATAGATACACCTCTTCCTCTGGTGACAAAACCTACAATCTCGTCTCCCGGTACAGGTGCACAGCATCTGGAGAAACGAACTGCCACATCATGAATGCCTTTTACAACAATGCCGCTCTTGGACTTGATATGAGCTGGCTTATTCTGGCTGTTCTCCTGAATATTGGCTAACAGTTCTTCATCTGTGATCTGTTTCTTATGGTCACGCGCATACAGCTCCTGCATGCGGTTGATGACCTGTCCCTCCTTGAGCGCACCATGTCCGATTGCAGCCAGTACAGAATCCCAGTCCTGGAAACCGTATTTATGCATAACACTGGCTTCATATTCTGGTGTGAGAAGGTCTGCTGTGTTAATATTCTTAGTCTTACAATAGGTCAGGAACATGTCCCTGCCTTTCATGACATTATCTTCCTTGAGTTCGTTCTTGAACCACTGATTGATCTTGTTTCTTGCCTGTGAAGACTTTACAATATTGAGCCAGTCACGGCTTGGTCCCTTAGAGTTCTGTGAGGTCAGTACCTCGATTACATCACCATTGTTGATCTTATAATCTATGGTAACAAGCTTGCCATTGACTCTGGCACCGATCATCTTATTACCTACTGCACTGTGAATGCTGTAAGCAAAATCAATTGGCGTAGAACCAGCAGGCAGATTCTTCACGTCACCTGATGGGGTGAAACAATATACATGATCTGAGAACAGATCCAGATCACTCTTGAGCAGCTTCAGGAATTCCTTACTGTCTGAGGTATCCTTCTGCCATTCCAGAATCTGACTGAGCCATGCAAGCTTCTCTTCCTCTCCACCTGTAGAGGAGATACCATTGCTGGCTTCCTTATATTTCCAGTGAGCAGCAATACCATACTCTGCTACTCTGTGCATTTCAAAAGTTCTGATCTGTATTTCGAAAGGTTGTCCATTGGAACCGATCAGCGTGGTATGCAGGGACTGATACATGTTTGCCTTTGGCATGGCAATATAGTCCTTAAATCGTCCCGGCATGGGCTTGTACATCTCATGTATGACGCCAAGTGCCGCATAACAGTCCTTTACTGAATCCACAATGATACGGACAGCGAACAGATCATATATCTGATCCAGAGTCTTATTCTGGTTCTTCATTTTCTTATAAATGCTGAAAAAATGTTTGACACGACCATCAATCTGGGCTTCTATGCCTGCCGAAGTAATATGCTCACTTACTTCATCCACGATATCCTGTACATATTTTTCACGTACATTTTTACGAAGTGCGATTTTCTGTACCAGATCATAGTAGGCTTCCGGTTCCAGATATTTTAAAGACAGATCATCCAGTTCCACCTTGATTTTGGAAATACCAAGACGTTCTGCAAGAGGAGAATAGATATCCAGTGTTTCTCTTGCGATTCTCTTCTGGCTCTCAGGAGACTTGTATTTCAGCGTACGCATATTATGAAGTCTGTCTGCCAGTTTGATCAGAATAACACGAATATCCTTTGCCATGGCAAGGAACATCTTACGCAGGTTCTCTGCCTGAAGATCTTCCTTGCTGGCTGTTCTGTCAGGAGTTGCATCTCCTGTATATTTCAATTGTTCAAGCTTGGTCACACCATCGACCAGAAGCTCTACATCCGGTCCGAACTGTTCCCGCAGTTCCTCATTGGTAAGCACGGTATCTTCCACGACATCATGCAACAGTCCTGCTACAATCGTCTCTTTATCCAGTTCCAGATCAGCCAGAATGATTGCTACACACAATGGATGAATAATATATGGCTCTCCTGACTTTCTGGTCTGGTTCTTATGTGCTTCACAGGCGACCTTATAGGCTTTGTCTATCATACTGATATCATCAGAAGGGTGATATTTCCGCACATGCGAAATAAGCCCCTGATACAGTTCATCAGGACTTTGGAATTCTTTGATATATTCAATCCTGCGCTCATCGGTCTTACGTGGTGTTCCTTTACTGCCCTGAATAATCAGGGAATCCTCGTAAGTTCCTTCCTTGGGTTGTTTATCATTTACCTCTGCCACTTCGATCACCAGCCATTATCTATTTTTGTTATTGCTTATTTGCCGCTGTATGTAATTGCTGCATCCAGTCTGTAGTTGCCAAGACGTTCTCTGCCATTTAATCCGGCAAGCTCCATTAATACAACAACACCTACAACTTCACCGCCAAGTGATTCGATTAACTTGATCATAGCTTCTGTTGTTCCACCGGTCGCAATCAGATCGTCTACTACAAGTACCTTCTGACCAGGCTTGATGGAATCCTTATGCATCTCGATGGTAGCTTTACCATATTCCAGATCATAATCTACAGAAACAGTCTCTCTGGGCAGCTTGCCTTTCTTACGGATCAGTACAAAAGGCTTATGCATATTGTAAGCGATAGGAGTACCAAAGATAAATCCTCTGGATTCCGCACCTGCTACTACATCAAAATCCAGATCCTTAACCAGATCCTGCATGGTATCAATTGCAAGATGAAGTCCGTCTGCATCCTGTAAAACGCTGGTTACGTCACGGAACATAATACCCTTCTCCGGGAAATCCGGTATTGTTAATACATAATCTTCTAATTTTTTCATGGAAAATATCTCTCCTATCATTTTTGATCAATAACTATTCAGCCCCATGCGCAAAACCGCATCTTCGATGCTCTACTTGGATAACAAGTTTACTTGTTATCTGCTTTTGTGGTTACTTCGCCATATAAATTGTGTCATTTATGCTTATAAATAAGCATATTCTGCCTCAATTTGCATGGCTCTGAATAGTTACGTTTAATTATAGTATCAAATACTATATAAGTCAATTCTACAAATATGTAAAAACTTAGGTTATTCTATAGGAAGAAACGGAAAGGAATAACTGACCTTATGAAAAAAATTGCTTTAATACATGATTTATCCGGTTTTGGCAGGTGTTCACTGACTGCTGCCATTCCCGTTATCTCCGCTCTTGGCATTCAGACATGCCCCCTGCCTACCGCTGTTTTGTCAGCCCAGACAGGCTTTGAGCACTATTTTTATGATGATTATACAGACAAAATGAATCAGATCACTCAGGAATGGGTGCAAATGAACGAGTCCTTTGATGGCATATACTCCGGCTTTCTGGGCAGTGATGCACAGATGGAGAATGTGCTGTATTTTCTGGATCAGTTTCAGACTAAGGATAACCTCTATGTGGCAGACCCTGTAATGGGAGACCACGGCAGGCGCTTTCCCATCTTCACGGATAAGCTGCTGGCAGCCATGCAGGAGCTTACCAGACGCGCAGATGTAATCACACCTAATCTGACTGAGCTGTGCCTGCTCACTGATACGAACTATGATACCCTCACAAGCCATTCCTCCAGCCCTGCATATTTCCACTATATAGAAGAAGCTGCCCTTCCCCTTCTGGAAAAGGCAGTTAGAAAACAGTCCATTATCATAACAGGTGTTATTTCTACTAATACCACGGAACCCCTGATTGCAAATCTTGCTGTTACCAGTGAGGGATGCTGCTTCGTACAGTCTCCCTACACAGGAAAAGGCTTCTCCGGTACTGGCGATCTGTTCACTTCCTGCGTGACCGGATGTCTGGTCAATGGAATGTCCCTGCAACAGTCTCTTGACAAGGCAGTTGCATTTCTACAGCCTGCTATCGAACAATCCACTGCCGAGAATACACCGGGCAATCATGGCGTGTGCTTTGAAAAATATCTCTATCTGCTCCACAGATAGCAATAAGCCTGTGTCCTTGCTGCAAAGCGCTCTGTTTTCAGCAGTTCTCTCAATTCCTGTCTGGTCAGCCAGCAGGGCGTGATTTCCTCTACTGTAGAAGTACTTGGGTGGAATTCACCTCTTGCTTTACCGACCACGCAGACATTGATCTCATTGCTGAATCCTACAGCGCTGTAGCTTGGTCCAATAAAATCATCTATTTCATACAATTCCAGTCCAGTCTCTTCCCACAGCTCACGCTTGGCGCTCTCCTGTGGCTTTTCCCCCGGATCAATCAATCCCGCAGGGAAATTATATACCCAGTCACCTACAGCCAGTCGAAATTCCTTGTTGACAAGCAGCTTATCTCCTGTCTCATTGGTCGCAATAATGACTACTGCGTCAGGCTTATCTCCATGCAATGCCTCATACGTCTCCAGGTCTTTCCTGCGGCTGATGATTTCGTATACCTTCTTCTGATTATCCACGGTTTCATAAGTAATGTCATAACGGGTAATGAATTTGCCCGCTTCTTTTTTCTCGATTCCCTTAAAATTCATTCTATGCGCATATACCTTTCTTTTTTTCTTCCCCCATTATAACGATATCCATATGTCGAATTCAACCTCTACCATACAAAAAATTCCCGCATGACTCTATTCAAGTCATGCAGGAATTTATATTTTTAGTCCACTACTTCGGCATTTGCCCTTGGTACTGCTGTCAACTGTCCATTCTCTACATCAATGACAATCGTGTCACCAGAATCCAGATCACCTGCAAGAATCAGCTTAGCAGCCAATGTCTCAACATATTTCTGGATATAACGCTTCAACGGTCTTGCACCATATACCGGATCATAACCATTTTCAATGATGAAATGTTTCGCCTCATCGGTAAGCTCAATGGTAAGCTCCTTATCAGCAAGTCTCCTGTTCAGATCGTCAATGATCAGATTGATGATACCTCCGATATTGCCCTTGGTCAGTGGCTTGAACATAATGATCTCATCCAGACGGTTCAGGAACTCAGGTCTGAAATGTCCACGCAGTTCATTCATGACCATATCCTGTGACTCCTGTTTGATCTCACCATTCTCTTCAATACCATCCAGCAGATACTGAGCGCCGATATTCGATGTCATAATCAGAATCGTATTCTTAAAGTCTACCGTTCTGCCCTGTGAATCTGTGATACGTCCATCATCCAATACCTGTAAAAGGACATTGAATACATCAGGATGTGCTTTCTCGATCTCATCAAACAGAACAACGCTGTAAGGTTTTCTTCTGACTGCTTCTGTCAGCTGTCCACCTTCATCATATCCTACATATCCGGGAGGCGCTCCGATCAGACGGGACACAGAATATTTCTCCATGTACTCACTCATATCAATACGCACCATGTTATTCTCATCATCGAACAATGCCGCTGCCAGTGCTTTGGCAAGCTCTGTCTTACCTACACCGGTAGGTCCAAGGAACAGGAAAGAACCAATTGGCTTTGTCGGGTCCTTGATACCTGCTTTGGAACGAATGATAGCTTCTGTCACTTTCGTAACGCCTTCATCCTGTCCAATGACACGTTTATGAAGTTCTTCATCCAGATGCAGTGTCTTGTTACGCTCACTCTCGTTCAATTTAGCAACAGGAATACCGGTCCATCTGGAGATGATCTTGGCAATCTCTTCCTCTGTTACACTCTCATGTACCAGACTCATATCTTTTGCCTTGACATTCTCCTCTTCGATTTCCAACTGACGCTTAATTGCCGGTAATTTACCGTAGCTTAACTCTGCTGCCTTTTCCAGATTACCCTCTCTCTGGGCAATCTGAATCTGGGCATTGATGGAATCTATCTCTTCACGCAGTTTGGATAACTTCTCGACAGATGCCTTCTCATTGTCCCACTGTGCCTTACGGTTATTAAATTCTGCCTTTTCCTCAGCAAGCTCTTTCTGTAAAGCTTCCAGACGTTCTTTGCTCAGACGGTCTTCCTCTTTCTTGAGCGCAGTCTCCTCGATCTCCATCTGCATGATATGACGCTGCATCTCATCCAGCTCTGCCGGAAGGGAATCCAGCTCTGTCTTAATCATGGCACACGCCTCATCTACAAGGTCGATAGCCTTATCAGGCAGGAATCTGTCTGTAATATAACGATTGGAAAGTGTTGCAGCACTGACTAAAGCATTATCCATGATCTTAACACCATGGTATACTTCGTAACGTTCTTTCAGACCACGCAGAATACTGATTGTATCTTCTACGGTAGGTTCTGCTACCATGACAGGCTGGAAACGTCTCTCCAGTGCCGGATCCTTCTCAATATACTGTCTGTACTCATCCAGTGTGGTAGCACCGATACAATGCAGTTCACCTCTTGCCAGCATAGGCTTGAGCATATTGCCTGCATCCAGTGCACCGTCTGTCTTACCTGCACCAACAATGGTATGCAGCTCATCAATGAACAGGATGATCTGACCATCGCTGTTCTTGACATCTTCCAGTACAGCTTTCAGTCTCTCTTCAAATTCACCACGATATTTTGCTCCTGCTACCAGTGCGCCCATATCCAGTGCAAAGACTTTCTTATCCTTTAATCCCTGTGGTACATCTCCTCTGACGATTCGCTGTGCCAGACCTTCTACTACGGCGGTCTTACCTACACCGGGTTCACCGATCAGTACAGGATTATTCTTGGTCTTACGTGATAAGATACGGATAATGTTACGGATCTCATTATCTCTGCCGATAACGGGATCAAGCTTCTGATTTCTGGCTTTTTCCACCAGATCCTGTCCGTACTTCTCCAGAGTATCATACGTAGCTTCCGGGTTATCGCTGGTAACACGCTGATTACCACGTACCTCACTCAAAGCCTTCAGGAAACGTTCTCTGGTAATACCGTATTCCTGAAAGATTGCCTTGATCTCTTTATTAGGATTCTGAATCATGGAAAGGAAGAGATGCTCTACCGATACATATTCATCACCCATTCTCTTAGCCTCATCCTCTGCGGATATCAGCACTTTGTTCAAATATTGTCCTACATAAGGCTGGCCACCCTGAACTTTAACTCTCTTCTCCAGTGCGGCTCTTGCTCTGCCTACAAAATGCTCGCTATTGATCTCCATCTTCTCAATCAGCTTCAAAATGAGACTATCATCAATGGTAAGTAAAGCATACAACAAATGTTCCTGCTCTATTTCCTGATTACCATACTCCATGCTAAGCTTCTCGCATTGATTTACAGCTTCTATGGATTTCTGAGTAAACTTTTGAATGTTCATAACCAAACCTCCTTTGTTTCCTTTGTTCTATATCCACTATAACACCGATTGACTATTTGTCAACTCATTTTATATTATTTTTAGAATTTTTCTATTGTTTTAATAACACTTTTTTTACCTGTTATGTTAATATTTTTTCCTGTTTTTCCATATTTTTTCACTTTTTTTGTAAGTTTTCTATTGTTTTTTCAATTTATATGGTAAAATGTAACTATTCAGAGCCATGTAAATTAAGACAGAATATGCTTGTTTACAAACATATTTGCCTCGATTTATATGATATATTATTAAATATAGAAAGGCGATGTCCTATGACTGATCCTGCTACCGCATATTTCTTTAAGAAATATTATCGAAACATCATTAAATGGTGGTTCGTTGTATATAATCCCGATTTTCGAAAAATATGGCCTTCCAAGGAAGAGGAAGAAATAGCCCATCAGAAAGAACTGGAGGAAGAACGTATCGCCCATGAAAAAGAGTTGGAAGAAGCTGATGCCAGAGAACAGGATGCATCCGATGAAGCATTTAATGCCTCAACCGGTTCTTACTCCGGTCTATATGGTCAGAAACCGGTTGATGACCAAACGCAGCTGACTCTGGACGAAATCCTAAATGCCGCCAGCTCCCAATGCAATATTGATTCTCTGGTAGAAGCCTCGAAATCAGTAGATGTTACACTTCCTCCTGAACAGAATCAAATTATCCGGGAAGCCAATGCAATTTATGAACGTCTGTTGCGTGAAGCCGCTGAAGACGAAGCCAGGAAGCAGGCTGAGATAGATGCTGTAAAACAGTCCATGGCAAGTAATAGTGAAACAGCTTCTTAAACATAGAAAAGCAGCCCAATTCGGACTGCTTTCTTCATTATTCACATCTATTTCGAAGTTCTTCCCATCTTTTATCAATTTCTGCCTGGAATAAACCAATCAGTTCTTCATTGCCTTTTTTAAATAAATGTTTGAAACGTCTCTGAGGACGCAGAAACTCTTCAATCGGCATCTTATTCTTAGGTGCATAATTTAAAATCCACTTACCATCTATTACTTCAAATAAAGGCCAATAGCAGGTCTCTACTGCCATTTTGCAGATATTCATCAGCTCTGACGGCTCATAGCCCCAGCCACGGGGACAGGGTGACATGACATTCAGGAACGCAGCACCTTCTGTATAGATTGCCTTTTCTGCCTTGGTATACAAATCCTTGAAATTGCCGATATAAGTACTCTGTCCTACGTATGGTACATGATGCTCTGCAATGATGGCTGCCAGATCTTTTCTCACCTGCACCTTACCATTGGACACCTTACCAGCCGGCGTTGTCGTTGTATCTGCATACTGTGGAGTTGCAGAAGAACGCTGTGTACCGGTGTTCATATAGGCGCCATTATCATAACAGACATAGACCATATCATGTCCGCGTTCCATAGCTCCCGATAATGACTGGAATCCAATATCATATGTACCGCCATCACCGCCAAAGGTAATGAACTTGTAATTATCTGTCAGTTTGCCTTTCTTCTTCAATACTCTGTATGCTGTCTCTACGCCTGATAATGTCGCTCCCGCATTTTCAAACGCATTATGAATATAGCTGTCTTCATATGCTGTATACGGATACATGAAAGAAGATACTTCCAGACACCCTGTCGCATTACCGATTACTGCCTTATCTCCTTCATGAAGTGCTCTGAGGACTGTACGTACTGCTATCGTACCACCACAACCTGCACACATTCTATGTCCCGGTGCCAGACGCTCCGGCTTGCTCATTACTTCTTTAAAATTATATGCTGTTTCCATATGCTTACCTTTCCCTTAATCCGATGTAACTGTACATACCTTCTACTACGTGAGTCTGTGCCATTTTCTCCAGATTGTCATATACCTGTTCAAAATCTTCCACCGTGATATCTCTTCCACCCAGTCCATAGAAATAGTTCACTACTTCTGCGGAAAGCTTCGCCTGATACATGGCAGCTCTGACTTCTGCACCAAGAGGGCCGCTGGTCGCAGCAAACATCTCGGAACGATCCATAATGGCTGCTGCTTTGACTTTGGACAGAGCCTGTGCCAGTTCTTCCTCCGGGAAAGGACGAAAGACTCTGATCTTGATCAGTCCGACTTTCTTACCTGTTGTATGTCTGATATGCTCAATAGCGGCTTTGCAAGTGCCTGCTGCCGAACCGATGATCACAACCGCATACTCTGCATCTTCCATTCTGTATTCTTCGAAAAAGCCATACTTTCTTCCTGTCATCTTCTCAAAACGGTCTGCCATTTCCAGAATAACCTTCTTTGCATTGAGCATTGCCTGTCTCTGTGCACGTTTGGTCTCCATATAATAATTGGACACTGCATAGGGTCCTACTGCCATTGTCTCAGAAGGATTGAGCAGATAATGTTCAGGATTGTATTCTCCTACAAATTCCCTGACCAGCTCATCCTCCACTAACTGAATATTCTCTACACCATGGCTGGTAATAAATCCATCCTGACAGATCATGACAGGAAGCTTCACATCCTTATGCTCTGCAATGGGAAAAGCCTGGAGGAAATTATCGTATACCTCCTGATTGGATTCTGCATAAATCTGAATCCATCCGGTATCTCTTGCACCCATACTGTCTGAGTGGTCTGCATTGATGTTGATAGGTCCTGTCAATGCACGATTGACCAAGGCAAGCACAATAGGCAGTCTGTCGGATGCTGCCACATATAATTCCTCCCACATCAGTGCCATACCACAGGAAGAAGTGGCTGTCAGAGCTCTTGCTCCTGCTGCTGATGCTCCTATAGTCGCACTCATTGCGCTGTGTTCACTTTCCACATGAATAAATTCTGTATCAATCTCTCCATTTGCTATGTAAGTTGCCACGTACTGCGGTATCTCTGTTGATGGAGTAATCGGAAAAGCCGGCATAACATCAGGATTGATCTGTTTAATTGCGTATGCCACTGCTTCATTACCTGATAAACGTTCTCTGATTGCCATTTTAATAACCATACCTCGTATTATAAAGTAGTAGTGTTTATAGACCCTCTCCAAGGTCTGT
>CAVBMG010000089.1:0-13748 GCA_963596435.1 Agathobacter sp. | reverse complement strand
AACTTCTCCCCATTCATATTCTGTTCATAATTCTTTTCAGAATTGTTCAAAATATCAACACGATTTAGACACGAAACTCCCCTATACTATAATCATAAGATGCAGCGATGCAAAGGAGGATGTAACAGACATCCACCTTAAATTAAAAAGTGATAATAACATTACTTATAATAACTTTTTCATAATAATGCCAAGTGATCAGAGATTACTTGGCATCCTCCCTTTTTATGGGGATTTTTTTATTTTCTCCAATATTTTCAAGCATATAAAAAGACCTGACAGAAAGGATTTCTCCCGTCTATCAGGTCTTCTATTTTCACAGTCAAGCCGTGTATTCTCTCAATTATTCAGCCTTGCCAACAGATCCGAAAAGTTCCATCTTCTCTTTTACTGTAGCCTTGATAGCTTCGAAGCCAGGATTTAAGAGTTTACGAGGATCAAATCCCTTACCTTCTAAGTCCTTACCAGCTTCGATGTACTTACGTGTAGCTTCCTGGAATGCTAACTGGCATTCTGTGTTAACGTTAACCTTAGCTACGCCAAGTGTGATAGCTTTCTTAACCATCTCTGCAGGGATGCCTGTACCACCGTGAAGTACAAGAGGCATAACGCCTGTCTTCTGCTGGATTGCATCCAGAGTTTCGAAGCTCAGTCCCTGCCAGTTTGCAGGATATTTACCATGGATGTTGCCGATACCTGCTGCTAACATATCTACACCAAGATCTGCGATCTGCTTACACTCGTTAGGATCTGCGCACTCGCCCATACCGATAACGCCATCTTCTTCACCACCGATAGAACCAACTTCTGCTTCGATGGACATGCCCATTGCATGAGCAACTGCTACCAATTCCTTAGTCTTTTCAATGTTCTCTTCGATTCCATAATGAGAACCATCGAACATGATAGATGTGAAACCAGCCTTGATGCACTTGTAGCATCCGTCATAAGTACCATGATCCAGATGTAATGCAACTGGTACTGTGATTCCGAGTGATTTATCCATTGCCTTAACCATAGCGGCAACTGTATCAAAGCCTGTCATGTACTTGCCGGCACCTTCTGATACACCTAAGATTACAGGACTGTTTAATTCCTGTGCGGTTAACAGAATGGCTTTTGTCCATTCAAGGTTGTTGATGTTGAAATGACCTACTGCATAATGACCTGCTTTTGCTTTTTTAAGCATTTCTGTAGCTGAAACTAACATAATTCCAAACCTCCATTTTCATTACTTGCCATAACTCTCCATAATTCTTTGCAGAATCTGTAGTTACTGCTTGTCTCTTTATCATTGGAACGCAATTGTCCCTGATAAAATACATTATAAACCGTTTTCTCCATGTTGTAAACTAAATTGTTTATTTTTTAACGTTATCTTTTTAACTTATAAAAAAACGCACAAGATACAAATATCCTGTGCGCTTGTAAAGTATTTTATTCTTTTACAATAATATCCACTGCCTGCTGTTTATTGGTCAGCTCTACTTTAGTATGATTACCGCCGTATTCCCCATCCAGTGTCCATGCGATTTCTTCATCAGACTCTATGGTGAGGGAGCCTGTCTTAAAGCAATACATATAGGCTGTATCCACTCTTTCACTGACCAGCGCAGCCAGAATGGAATTCAATTCGATAGGATTATTGGGACGTTTGATCAATGTGACTTCAAAGAGTCCGTCGTTAAGTGCCACATTTCTGCCGGTGATATTCTTGAATCCACCTACAGAATAGGAATTGGTGATCATTCCAAAGATAAAATCGTCCTCGATAACAGTGGCATCATAGCTTACCTTTATATGGTAGGATTTCACATTCTGTAAGTGTTTCATACCTTCGAGAATGTATGCCATATGCCCCAGCATGTTCTTCATTTCCTGTGGTGTTCCATAGGAAACTTCTGTAAACAGGCCAAAGGCAGCAATATATACAAATACATCATGATTAAACACTCCGACATCACAGGCAAAGGTATGTCCTGCTGCCACGATATCGGCTGCTTTCTTCATTTGAGATGGAAGTTTCAGGCTGTTTGCAAAATCATTGGTACTTCCTGCGGGAATATACCCTACAGTGGTCTTGAACCCGGATTGCATCATGCCGGTCACTATCTCGTCTAAGGTGCCGTCTCCTCCGCTGCATACAACTAACTGATAGGACTTGTCTCTCTCCCTGGTGACGCGGATAGCGTCTCCCTGGCTCTGTGTGGTATATACTGTCACCTCACAGTCAGCCTTGACGAGAGTATCTGTGATCTCCAGCAGATGATTTCTGATCTGCCCTTTGCCGGCATGGGGATTCACGATAAAGAGAACTTTCTTAGGCATCCTGACCGCTCAAGAATCTTTCAATATGTGCTACAGCTGCGGATTCATCAGAACCGTCTGCAACAACTGTAAGTGTCTCACCGTTATCAAGTCCGAGACTCATCATACCCATGATACTCTTTGCATTTACTTTCTTATCATCCACTTCCACATAGATGGTGCTTTCATACTGGCTGGCTACCTGTACGAATACTGCTACCGGTCTTGCTTCCAGACCATTGTCCAACTGGACTTTCATTGACTTCTGAATCATAATATTCTCCTCCTTTATTTTCGCAATCTGTCTGCCAACTCACCCAGCTTTCTAAGCCTGTGATTGACTCCTGACTTCCCTACTTTGGGATTCAGATATTCACCTAACTCTTTCAGTGTCGCATCGGGATAATCAAGTCGGACCTCAGCGATCTCACGCAACTGGTCGGACAGATTATGAAAACCATAATGTTCCTTGATATACATGATATCTTCTATTTGTTTTGTTGCTGCATTCACAGTTTTAGTAATATTTGCAGCTTCGCAGTTGACTTTTCTATTAATGGAATTGCGCATATCTTTCAGGATCCGCAGATTCTCCAGACTCATGAGTGACTGATGGGCACCCATGACATTAAGTAATTCTACAATGCCTTCACTTTCCTTGATATAGACTACCAGGTAGCGTTTTCTCTGTACGACCTTTCCTTCAATATCAAAATCTGCCAAAGCTCCCTGTATCTGCATTGCCTGTTCATCGTTTTCACATACGAACTCCAGATGATACCCTTTCTCCGGGTTACTCATGGAGCCAATGCTCAGAAACGCACCTCGTAAAAAGGCACGCTTACAACACAGGCTTTTGATGACCAGAGGATTGACACATAAGCTCTTCTCCTCGTATTTCACCGCCTGCAATATTCTCTGCACAACGTCTTCTTCCGTGTATCGAAACAGATTCACGAAATTGTCCATTTTGCTTTCTATATTAAATGTTTTCTTCAGTAATGTAAAGCCCTTTCTTGCAACATAGGGAGTTTCTTCCTGAATTTCAATATATTTCATTCCCTTTTCGTCACATTTCACAGCTTTGGTATATTCCAGAATCGCTGCCAGTTCTGCAATCTCGCAATGTCTTGCTTCTGGCAGGAGTCTGACCAGTTCTTCTTTCACTTCTCCTGAAAATGACATAGGTTACCTCTTATTTTATATCCCTGTGCCGCAGAGTCAGTCCGTATTCACCCTGATTGCTCAATCTGTTATACAGCTCTATTGCCAGAGTCACACTTCTATGCTGTCCTCCGGTGCAGCCGATTGCTACTACCAGCTGATTCTTGCCCTCTTTCACATAATTGGGAATAAGGAAAGTGATCATATCTGTCAGTTTATCCAGGAACTGATGCGCTTCCTGAAAGCTCATGACATAATCATGGACTTCCTTATCCAGTCCTGTCTTAGGTTTCATTTCATCTATATAGAAAGGATTCGGCAGAAACCTTACATCAAATACAAGGTCTGCATCCTGTGGTATTCCATGTTTGAAGCCAAATGAGATCACATTGATCATCAGGCTGTTATATTTCTCATTATTTACAAAAATACGATCCAGCTCAGCCTTTAATTCTCTGGTCAGCAGGTTCGTTGTATCTATGACATAATCTGCCTGCTCTCTGATATTGGCAAGCACTGCTCTCTCCTGGGTAATGCCCTTCATCAGATCTCCATCGGTAGACAGGGGATGGATTCGTCTCGTTTCCTTATATCTTTTTAAAAGTACCTGGTCAGAAGCCTCCAGGAACAGTAATTCAAAAGAATATTTGGATTTTCTCAGTCTTGCAACTGCCTGATTCACGTCATCAAATGACTGTGCCGCTCTGACATCCAGTCCTAAAGCAACATTCTGTATTGTAGAATTGGGCATTGTAATCAGTTCCACGAACTTGTCGATCAATGCCACCGGGATATTGTCTGCACAGTAAAATCCGGCATCCTCCAACATTTTCATAGCGGTACTCTTACCGCCTCCACTCATACCAGTCACAATTACAAATCTCATAGCTCCCCAGCCTTTCTGTCAATCTCTTTCGCAAATGATGTCTGTTTGTGTTCCTGTACCGGATCTACTGAAAATCTCCCAGCATAATGACTTCCGGCTCTATCTTCACGCCAAAACTGCTCCATACTTTAGCCTGTATTTCCTGTATCAATGTATAAATATCTGTTGCTGTGGCATTGCCCTTGTTTACAACAAAGCCACAATGTTTCTCTGATACCTGTGCGCCACCGCATTGAAAACCTCGAAGCCCTGCATCCTGTATCAGTTTTGCTGCAAAATATCCTTCTGGTCTTTTAAAGGTAGAACCGGCACTTGGATATTCCAGTGGCTGTTTACCTTTTCTTCTGGCAGCCAAATCTTCCATCTTGAGACGTATCTCTTCCTGCTGCCCTCTCTCTAACTGTATGGAAGCTCCCAATACAATATAAGCTTCTTCTTTCAAAAGGCTGTGTCGGTATGCAAAATGCATCTCTTCACAGCTCTTCTCTACAATCTCTCCCTGCGGAGTCATCAGGCGTACAGAAGTAATGACCTGCTTCATTTCGCCGTCATATGCGCCCGCATTCATCACAACTGCGCCACCCAGCGTTCCGGGAATCCCCGCAGCAAATTCAAACCCTGTCAGCGACTGTGCAAGAGCAACTCTGGCGATAGTCGCCAATGTTGCTCCAGCCTCACAGTACATGATATGATTATCTTTTATCTCAATATGGTTAAATTCTTTGGCAAGATGCAGAATAATACCGTCATACCCCTTGTCACTTACCAGAAGATTGCTGCCATTTCCTAATAAATAGTAAGTCTCTTCTGCTTCATTTAACAGCCGAATCGTACTCTTCAGTTCTTCTTGCGTGGCTATCTCCAGAAACAGCCTTGCCGGTCCACCTACACGAAATGTCGTATGACGGCTCATCGGCTCCTGTTCCAGTATTCTTTCTGTAGGAAGGTATTGCTTTAATTCTGTTATAATCTCCTGCTTCAAAATCTCACCTGTCATCTTTTATTTTTACAACTCATTGCATTATATTACAGTACCAGCTTCGCAGCACCATAGATTCCTGCGTCATTTCCCAGTGTTGCAAGCTTGAACTGCGCATTCCTGCATCCATGGAATGCATATTTCTCATAATATTTTGTAATGTACTGGCATAAGATATCTCCTGCCTTGGATACACCACCACCGATAACGAAGGCTTCCGGATTTACAACTGCTGCGATAGCTGCCAGTCCTTTGCCAAGGTATTGTCCAAACTGCTCTGCAATCTCACAGGCTACTTCATCGCCAGCTTTTACCGCATCAAATACGGTCTTGGCACTGACTTCGCCCTGGCGGAGTACACTGTCCTTGGTATCTGCTTCCAGTCTTCTCTTAGCCAGTCTTACGATACCTGTTGCTGATGCATACTGTTCCAGACAGCCATGATTGCCACATCCGCAGGCATCTCCTTCTTTATCTTCTATATGAATATGTCCGATCTCACCTGCTGCGCCGGTAGCACCTGTCAAGATCTTACCGCCAAGGATAACGCCGCCGCCTACACCGGTTCCAAGTGTAACAAGTACCATGTTCTCGAAGCCTTGTCCGCCGCCGCGCCACATCTCACCAAGAGCTGCTACATTTGCATCATTACCAGCCTGTACAGCAAGTCCTGTCAGACCACCAAGGATTTCCTTTACATCCATGATACCCCAGCCGAGGTTGACTGCCTTGAGTACAACGCCTTTATCATTTACAGGTCCTGGTACACCGATACCGATACCCGATACTTCGTCTTTTGCAATGTTCTTCTCTGCCATCTTGTCCAAAACGGATTTGGCTACGTCCGGGAGAATATTCTTACCATTCTCTTCTGTTCTGGTAATGATCTCCCACTTATCCTGCACATTTCCTTCCAGGTCAAAAAGACCAAGCTTTACAGTTGTGCCTCCTACATCGACACCGAAACAATACTTACTCATTACTCCTCATCCTCTTCTCTTTTTCTTGTCAACGAGTTCTGTACACGCTGATACAGCTCCTGTGCTGCATTATAGCCCATCTTCTTCTGTCTGTGATTGACCGCTGCGCACTCGCAGATGATTGCCAGGCTTCGACCGGGTCTGATCGGGATATTATGGCATACCACTTTATTACCAAGATATTCAGTATAGTTCTCTTCCAGACCAAGTCTGTCGTATTTCTTCTCTTTATCCCAGTCTTCCAGACGGATAACAAGGCTGATATTGGTTGTGTCCATAACGCTGGATACACCGAACAATG
The DNA here is from genome assembly GCA_963596435.1 of Agathobacter sp. Classification (GTDB taxonomy): domain Bacteria; phylum Bacillota; class Clostridia; order Lachnospirales; family Lachnospiraceae; genus COE1. Next base: position 7,131 of record CAVBMG010000089.1, on the reverse strand, counting down.
CCTTGACATCTATAATACCGATACCTCTCAGCTCGATAAAATGCTTCGTGATATCAGGTGCTGTACCTACCAGAGTATCATCACTGACTTTGCGGATCTCTACCACGTCATCAGATACGAGTCTGTGTCCTCTCTTGATCAGTTCCAGGGCAGCCTCACTCTTACCGATACCGCTCTCACCTGTGATCAGGACACCTTCGCCATATACATCGACCAGTACACCATGTACAGAGATGCAGGGAGCCAGCTTAACGTTGAGCCATCTGATGATCTCTGCCATAAAAGCAGAAGTAGACTTCTGTGTCAGAAGTACCGGCACTTTATTCTTCACTGCGGTTTCCAGAAAGATCTCATCCGGACGCAGGTCTCTGCAAAATACGATACAGGGAGTTTTCTCAGAAAGAACCTTAGGATAGACCTCTCTCTTATCCTCTTCTGTCATATGCTCCATGTAGGAATACTCTACAAAACCAATGATCTGTGGTCTTGTCTCATCATAATGTTCAAAATACCCCGCAAGCTGCAGCGCAGGTCTGTTGATATCCGGCTGAGTCACCTTGATCCCCGTAATATCTACTTCCGGTGTCAGATTCTGCAATTCCAGCTTATCAATTAACTGTTTAATACTAACTGCCATATCCATACCCATACCTTTCTTTTTACACAAACTGCCTCTCTTCATAGGCACTGCTTTGCTTCAATCATAGCATACTTAACTTCGCTTTGCTACTTTTTATTGCTCCTGTTTATGGAAAAAGCGATAGATTTCCTCCGCCACATTTACCGTGATTCCCGGAACCTCCTGCAAGGTGCTGACCTGGGCCTGCTGTAACTCTTCAATGGACTTGAAATATTTCATCAAAGCCTTACGGCGGCTGGGTCCCACACCATTGATCTCATCCAGCACAGAATGCACCTGTGCCTTGCTTCGAAGCGATCTGTGATACGTGATGGCGAAGCGGTGGGCTTCATCCTGAATACGGGTAATAAGCTTGAAACCTTCTGAATTCCTGTCTATGGGCAGCTCTTTATTCTGGAAATACAATCCTCTAGTGCGGTGATTATCATCCTTTACCATACCACATACAGGAATATTTATCCCCAGCTCATCCAATACCTGTAAAGCAATATTTACCTGTCCGCGTCCACCATCCATGAGCAAAAGGTCAGGGAACTTCGTAAAGCTGCCGAAATTCTCATCCATGTTCTGTTCCTGCATTTCCTGCTTCTCATCCAGTCCATGTTGGAATCGTCTGGTCAGTACCTCATGCATGCAGGCATAATCATCAGGGCCAGCTACGGTCTTCATCTTGAATTTACGGTAATCGCTGCGTTTTGGCTTGCCTTTTTCATAGACTACCATAGAACCGACGTTGGCGAAGCCGCTTGTATTGGAGATATCAAAAGCCTCCATTCGGGAGAGTCCCTTGAGTCCCAGCAAATCTTCAATCTCCTTCACTGCGCCAATGGTTCTACCCTCTTCTCTGCGGATACGTTCTCTGTCCTGACTCAGTACCAGGGCTGCATTTCTGGCTGCAAGGTCAACCAGCTTCTCCTTGGAGCCTTTCAGCGGCACTCGTAAATGAACTCGGCTTCCCTTCTTGGCAGTAAGCCATTTCTCCACCAGCTCCATATCTTCTATCGGCTCCTGCAGCATGATTTCTCTTGGAATAAAAGGTGTTCCTGCGTAGAACTGTTTTACAAAGCTTGTTAATATTTTATCAACAGAAGGTTCCTCTATCTGTGTCATATAGAAGTGCTCTCTGCCAATAAGTTTACCATTTCGCAGGAAGAAAACCTGCACTACAGTCTCATTGCCATCTATGGCAAGGGCAATGATATCCTTATCCTCTCCTACATTATCAGACATCTTCTGTGTTTCGCTGATCTTTTTGATATTTTCTATCAGATCACGGTATTTGATGGCTTCCTCGTATTCCATGGCTTCGGAAGCAGCCTGCATCTTTTCCTTCAGATCCTTGATGACCGGCTGATATTTGCCATTGAGGAAATCCAGCGCCTGCTCAATCTGTGTTGCATATTCTTCCCTGGATACATATCCCTGACAAGGCGCACAGCACTGATTGATGTGATAGTTCAGACAGGGTCTTTCTTTTCCAATATCCGCAGGGAGTCTGCGGTTACAGGTTCTAAGCTTGTAGAGCTTATTGATCAGATCTATGGTTTCCTTGACTCCACCACTGGTAAAAGGTCCAAAATACCTCGCTTTGTCCTTCTTCATCTGCCGAACCAGCAGAATACGGGGATATTCTTCTCCTACGGTTACTTTTATATAAGGATATGTCTTATCATCTTTGAGCATGGTATTGTACTTGGGACGATTCTCCTTGATCAGGTTATTCTCCAATACCAGCGCTTCCAGTTCAGAGTCCGTTACAATATATTCAAACCGGGCAATGAGAGACACCATTTTGTCAATCTGCGGCCCCCTGCCGATATTTTCTTTGAAATAAGACCGGACACGGTTATGCAGGTTGATTGCCTTACCTACATAGAGAATCGTATCGTCCTTGTCATGCATAATATACACGCCGGGTTTGTTGGGAAGCTTATGAAGCTCTTCCTTTATATCAAAATCCTGTGGCATTATAAGTCTCCTTTTATCTAAACACTTTACGGTGAAAGCAAAAAATCACTGTTTTTGTAAATTCAGTGATTTTTCGCTTTTCTATATCTTCTTATTTACTGATTCCATCTGGAACTGAATTGTGAATTCTCTTTGTCTGTATCTGTTCCCGACTGATTTCCTGCATTCTGCTGCCCTGTGGTATTATCACCCTGCACCGGCTGCTGCGGCATTGATTCCTGCTGCTGTGGCTGTCTGGGTGCAAAAGAAATCTCATTACGGGGAAGATAAGGATTCACCGCCTGTTGTGTTGGACGGTTACGAAGTTCTTCCGGTGTCGGAGCCTTCTCGTCATCCTCTTCCACAACCATCTGTTTCGGAGCTTCCTGCTCTGTAGCCGTCTCCTGTGGCTTTTCTTCCTTATTTTCTTCTTTCTTCTCTTCTTTATTCTCTTCCGGTTCAGGAAGTCCCTTAGCTTCTCTGTAGATCTTCATGAATTCCTTACCGGTAATGGTCTCTTTCTCAATCAAGTGAGCTGCAATCTTATCCAGAACATCACGATTCTCACGAAGCATCTGTAATGCTTCCTCATACGCATCCTTCAATATCTGCATCACTTCATTATCAATCTCGGAAGCGGTATTATCAGCACAGTTCAGGGATGATCTGCCATCCAGATACTGACTCTCCACTGTCTCCAATCCCATCAGACCAAACTTCTTGCTCATACCATAGCGTGTTACCATGGAACGGGCTATGCTGGTTGCCTTCTCGATATCATTGGAAGCGCCTGTGGTTACTGTATCAAATACGATCTCTTCTGCGGCACGTCCACCAAGGAGTCCCACGATCATATCATGTAATTCTGCCTGTGTATTCAGATATTTCTCATCTTCCGGTACATGCATAACGTAACCGAGTGCTCCCATGGTTCTTGGAACAATGGTGATCTTCTGCACCGGTTCAGAATTCTTCTGCAAAGCACTAATCAGCGCATGACCTACTTCATGATAGGATACAATCTTACGCTCTTCCTTGCTCATGATACGGTCTTTCTTCTCTTTACCTACCAATACGACTTCTACCGCATTGAATAAGTCCTTCTGGCTGACAAATTCTCTGCCTTCCTTGACTGCATTAATGGCAGCTTCGTTAATCATATTGGCAAGGTCAGAACCTACTGCACCGCTGGTAGCCAATGCAATGGCATCCAAATCTACAGTCTCATCCATCAGTACGTCTTTTGCATGTACTTTCAGGATATCCACACGACCCTTTAAGTCTGGTTTATCCACAATAACTCTTCTGTCAAAACGTCCCGGACGAAGCAGCGCCTTATCCAGTATCTCCGGTCTGTTCGTTGCTGCCAGAACAATAATACCCTTCTTACCATCGAAACCATCCATTTCGGAGAGCAGCTGGTTCAAAGTCTGTTCACGCTCCTCATTACCGCCGCCGTACTTGGAATCACGGCTTCGACCAATCGCATCGATCTCATCAATAAAGATAATACATGGTGCATTCTTCTCTGCTTCCTTAAACAAATCTCTTACACGTGAAGCACCTACACCTACATATAATTCAATAAAATCAGAACCTGCAAGAGAGAAGAATGGCACATGTGCCTCACCTGCTACTGCCTTTGCAAGCAGAGTCTTACCTGTTCCGGGAGGTCCTACGAGCAGTGCGCCCTTTGGAAGCTTGGCACCGATCTTGGAATATTTACCCGGATTATGCAGGAAATCTACGATTTCTTTCAGGGAATCCTTGGCTTCTTCCTCGCCTGCTACATCTTTAAAGGTAATTCCTGTTTCTTTCTGTACATATACCTTGGCATTGCTCTTGCCCATGCTGAAAGCTCCGCCACCACCTGTCATCTTGCGAAGCAGCAGGCTTAAAAGTCCCCACATCAAAAGAATTGGCAGAATATAGGATAAAATAGATAAAATGATACCGGAACCGTCAGGAACAGAACCGCTTACTTCTACATTGGCATCCAGAAGACGCTGTGTCAGTGTATCATCATCTTCAATCTTACCTGTATGGTAAGTAATGGTAGGCTGCATATAGAATAAGGATACTGTCTGTTTACTCTTAGGATAAATCGTAATCTGGCTGGACTCGATCTTAACTTTCTCGACCTGTCCCTCTTCAATCATGGAGATGAATTCATTATAAGAAATCTCCGTGTCTGTCGCTCCTGTAAAAGCTTTCATGAAATAGCTGATGCATAATAAAGAAAGCAGTGCTGCAATCAGAAGAATCAGAAGATTCTGTTTCTTAGGATCTCTTCCGTTTCCATTCCCATTGCCGCCTGAACTGCCGTTATTATTGCCATTTCCGCCTGAATTGTTGTTGTACTGGTTAAACTGATTATTGTCCATTGTATAATAACCATGCCTTTCGCAAACTTTATAGTCACGCGTTCCGGTTGTGCATGCTGCACGCAAACAGCCACAATAACCGTTATAACGCACCTTTCAACTTCCCTACTCAGAAGTATTGCCCAAGTGAAAGTATTCAATTATAATTATAAGTTGTAAGAGTATATAAATCAACTTTTTATTTCTGAAATAAAAATTCGAACTATTAATATTTTATAAAAAATAGTAGATTTTTGACAACTAAGCGTTGTATAATACTCAAATGTGATTACTGAAAACGTGGTTTTTCCACCCATTAATATAGAAAGGAATCAAAGCTATGCCAGTAAAGTATGTATTCGTTACAGGCGGTGTTGTATCCGGATTAGGAAAAGGCATCACTGCTGCCTCACTTGGACGTCTTCTGAAAGCCCGTGGTTACAAAGTGACCATGCAGAAGTTCGATCCTTATATCAATATCGACCCAGGAACCATGAATCCGATTCAGCATGGTGAAGTATTCGTCACTGATGACGGTGCTGAAACAGACCTCGATCTGGGGCATTACGAAAGATTTATTGATGAAAGTCTTGATAAGAACTCCAATGTGACTACCGGTAAGGTTTACTGGAGTGTACTGCAGAAGGAGCGCCGTGGCGATTATGGCGGTGGTACCGTTCAGGTCATTCCACACATTACGAATGAAATCAAGAGTCGTTTTTACCGCAATTTCACAGACCCGGATATGCGTATTGCCATCATTGAAGTCGGTGGTACAGTCGGTGATATCGAAAGCCAGCCTTTTCTGGAGTCTATTCGTCAGTTCCAGCATGAAGTCGGCAGAGAAAACGCTATTCTGATTCATGTAACTCTGATTCCTTATCTGAGTGCTTCTCAGGAAATGAAGACTAAGCCTACTCAGGCGAGTGTAAAAGAGCTGCAGGGAATGGGTATCCAGCCTGATATTATCGTATGCCGAAGCGAGCATCCTCTCGATCAGGGTATCAAGGATAAGATTGCTCTGTTCTGTAATGTACCAAATTCTCATGTATTACAGAATCTGGATGTGAAGTATCTCTATGAAGCACCTCTTGCCATGGAAAAAGAGCATCTGGCTGAGGTTGCCTGTGAATGTCTCCATCTGGATTGTCCAGAACCTGATCTTGCAGACTGGAAGAAGATGGTAGATGACCTCTACGCTGCAACTCACGAAGTAACGATTGCTCTGGTCGGCAAATATACACAGCTCCACGATGCTTATATCAGTGTCGTAGAAGCCCTCAAGCATGGCGGTATTCCACAGCATACCACTGTCAATATCCGCTGGGTAGATTCTGAGCAGGTCAATGCAGACAATGTGGCAGATATCCTCAATGGTGTAGATGGTGTTCTGGTACCGGGTGGTTTCGGTGACCGTGGTATCGAAGGTATGATTGACGCCATTCATTATGCACGTACTAATAACATTCCATTTCTTGGATTATGTCTTGGCATGCAGCTTTCTATCGTAGAATACGCCCGCAATGTTGTTGGTTTTAATGATGCACACAGCATTGAGCTTAATCCTAATACTACACATCCGGTTATCGCACTGATGCCTGATCAGAATGGTATAGAAGATATCGGCGGTACTTTAAGACTTGGTTCTTACCCATGTCATCTGGATATGGCTTCCAAGGCATATGCTCTCTACGGAGAAGAGATTATTCACGAGCGTCACAGACATCGTTATGAAGTCAACAATGATTTCCGTGCAGCCCTCACAGATAAAGGCATGATGCTCTCCGGTCTGTCTCCTGATGGACGTATTGTAGAAATGATAGAGATTCCTTCCCATCGTTTCTTCCTTGCAACACAGGCACATCCTGAATTAAAGAGCCGTCCTAACAGACCACATCCTTTATTCAGAGGACTGGTTGAAGCAGCACTTGCATATAAAAACGAGAAATAATCATAATAAACCGAATTACTTTTTAGTGGTTCGGTTTTATATTTTTTATGGTTATTTTTCATATAAAATTCATTACTTTTGCATTGAATTTTATCTATATATGATGATATACTGACTGTATCGGACAGATAAGAAAGTCTTGCCTGTACAATTCGACAGGTATATATCTGTTTCTGATTGTTAATTATTTGACAGATTATATATCCCATTAAATGGATTCTATTAGAAAG
>CAVBMG010000088.1:0-13796 GCA_963596435.1 Agathobacter sp. | reverse complement strand
TGGAGACATAAAAATAGACAACCAGCTCTTTTGAACGTAGTTGTCTACAGTCTGAGGGAAGCTCGCGCTTCTCTATTTTTATACCCTATGAGGTTCTATGGCACAATATGCCGCATCTATCGTGAATATCACAATCAGTATCATACTGAGAACTATTCTGACCTTTCGACTCAATCTATGGTAGCATTTCATATACAGGGGCATCAGATAGCAATTAAGCAGCACACCCCCAAGCCCAAAGGCAACAGCGCCTACAAGGCATATTCTTCCCTCCAGATTCAACCGATATCCGCTGTAATCCCACCACCGCATTCCCCATTTCCATTCCAGGTAAACGCTGGTCCAGTACTCCACGACAGAGCACAACAGCATAGACAATACAAATGTCCATAATGGATGCTCATGCAGTTTATGCAGAATCATATAAATCAGAATACCACCTATCCCATATATCGGAAGATATGGACCTATATAGATTCCCCTGTTTACAAAACGATGTTCAACCACAAGGAAAATCCCTACTTCCCACAGCCAGCCAATAAAAGACAGTACAAAGAATAATAAAATGTAAAAATCAGGAGTACGGAACGCCTGATATGTCTGTTTTCTTTTCATAGCAATAGTATGCATATCTGAACTGTTTCTATACAAATTCTATACAAATTCTCTACAAAAAAACCGGGGAAGCATAAACTTCTCCGGTTTTCTATCCGTTTGAGCACTATATAATAAATTTACTGATTAGTTAGCCTTTGCAGCCTTAGCAGCTTTTAACTGCTCTGTCAGCATAGGAACGATCTTGTTTAAGTCGCCTACGATACCGTAATCAGCTACATCGAAGATAGGAGCTGTCTCATCCTTGTTGATTGCAATGATGATATCAGATTCTTCCATACCTGCTAAATGCTGAATAGCACCGGAAATACCGATTGCAAAGTATACGTTAGGACGTACTGTCTTACCTGTCTGACCTACCTGCAGGTCTTTGCTCTTCCAGCCAGCATCTACAACTGCACGAGAGCAGCTTACTGTACCGCCGATAGCTTCTGCAAGGTCATCAAGAAGCTTGAAGTTCTCAGCGCTTCCTACTCCACGACCACCAGATACAAGGATCTTAGCATCCATGATATCTACTGTCTCAGATAAGTTCTTAACTACTTTCAGAATTTCTACATACTTGTTATCAGGTGTGAATACAGGATTGAACTCTTCGATAACAGCCTTAGCACCATCGTTCTTAGGAAGCTTCTGCATAACGCCAGGACGTACAGTAGCCATCTGAGGACGGAACTCAGGGCAAGCGATTGTAGCGATTGTGTTACCACCGAAAGCAGGACGAGTCATCAGTAACTGATTATGCTTCTGCTCTCTTCCAGGAATCGGGTTGATAGGGAAATCGCCGATTTCAAGGGATGTACAGTCTGCTGTCAGACCTGTATGGATTCTAGCAGATACACGAGGACCAAGGTCACGTCCGATTGCTGTAGCACCTACTAATAAAATTTCAGGTTTATATTTCTCAACAACAGATGCTAATGCATGTGCATAAGGCTCTGTTCTGTATTCCTTTAATTCAGGATCATCTACCAGGATAACTCTGTCTGCACCATATGCAGCAAGTTCATCTGCAAGATCCTTAACACCACTACCTACTAATACTGCTGTTACTTCTGTTGATAATTTCTCAGCCAGTCTTTTGCCTTCGCCGATTAATTCAAGTGCGATACCGCTTACCTTGTTATCTACCTGCTGAGCAAAGACAAACACGCCTTTATATTCTTCTAAATTCATGTTGAACCTCCATATTTAATAGCACTTCGTATGTTCTAAATTAATGCATTATTATTAGATCACATGCTTCTCTTTTAACTTGTCCATGATATAAGTTACAGATTCGGAAGGATCTAAAGTAACCTTCTCGCCCTGTCCTTTTCTTACCTTATCAGATGCTCTTGCGATCTGTGTAGGTGAACCCTTCAGACCAAGGTTAGAATCTTCAACATCCTTTAAGTCTGCTCTGCCCCATACGGTGATGTCAGCCTTGAATGCATCAAAAATTCCGCCTGGTGTCATATAACGAGGCTCGTTTAATTCAGCAAGTGCTGTAACTAAGCAAGGCATTTTAGCTTTTAATACATGATATCTGTCATCATACTGACGCTCAACGATTACGCTGTCGCCTTCTACTTCGATCTTCTGTGCATAGGAGATTACAGGGATTCCAAGATGTTCGGAAATCTGAGGACCAACCTGTGCTGTATCACCATCAATAGCCTGACGGCCTGTGATGATCAGATCATAGTCAAGGTTACGGATAGCGCCTGCAAGTGTCTGGGAAGTAGCCCATGTGTCTGCACCACCAAGTACTCTGTCTGTTACAAGGATTCCCTTGTCAGCGCCCATAGCAAGTGCTTCACGAAGTACTTCTTCTGCCTTAGGAAGACCCATTGTGATAACGGTAACTTCTGCACCGTACTGATCCTTTAATCTTAATGCTGCTTCAAGACCTGCTTTGTCATCAGGATTCATGATTGTAAGCATAGCTGCTCTATCAAGTGTACCATCAGGATTGAACTTAACGCCACCCTTTGTATCAGGTACCTGTTTAACACATACTACAATTTTCATTGTTATTCTCCTTATCAAACTTAATTTAGGGTTAGTTACATCTTACTTTAACAGATTTGCGGAAATGACCATTCTCTGAACTTCGCTGGTTCCTTCGTAGATCTCTGTGATCTTAGCATCTCTCATCATACGCTCTACTTCGTATTCTCTTGTATAACCATAACCACCATGTAACTGTACAGCCTTAGTTGTTACTTCCATAGCCATCTCTGCTGCGTATAACTTAGCCATAGCTGCTTCTACGTTGTAAGATGTCTTATGATCCTTTGTATACTGATCCTTTGTGCAAGCTGCCTTGTATACCATGAACTGAGCTGCCTGAGCTTTTGTAGCCATATCAGCAAGCTGGAACTGTGTATTCTGGAACTGTCCGATAGCACGTCCAAACTGTTTTCTTTCTTTTACATATGCGATTGTTCTCTCTAATGCGCCTTCGCCAAGACCAAGTGCCTGAGCAGCGATACCGATACGTCCACCATCCAGTGTATGCATTGCGATACCAAAGCCCTTGCCCTGAGCACCTAACATATTTTCCTTAGGAATACGGCAATCTGTGAAGATCAGTTCGTATGTGGATGAACCACGGATACCCATCTTCTTCTCCTTTGTACCAAAGCTGAATCCAGGTGTGCCCTTCTCAACGATGAATGCGGAGATTTCCTTTGTCATTCTGCCACGCTTCTCAACCATACCTGTGATAGCGAAGATTACATATACGTCAGCTTCTTTACCGTTTGTGATGAAGATCTTGGAACCGTTAAGTACCCATTCATCACCATCTAATACAGCCTTTGTCTGCTGTCCCTGAGCGTCTGTACCAGCGCCTGGCTCAGTTAAACCGAAAGCACCGATCTTCTTGCCGCTTGCAAGGTCTGGTAAATACTTCTTCTTCTGATCTTCTGTACCGAATGTAAGAATAGGATCACAGCACAGAGATGTATGTGCAGATACGATAACTGCTGTAGTACCGCATACCTTAGCCAGCTCTTCTACGCACATAGCATATGTTAAAATATCGCAGCCCTGTCCGCCGTATTCCTTTGGTACAGGAATACCCATGAAGCCTGCTTTTGCCATTTTTTCTACAGTCTCTCTAGGGAAAACTTCTGTCTCATCCACTTCAATTGCAAGAGGCTTAACCTCTTTTTCAGCGAACTCTCTGAACAGAGCTCTCGCCATCTCATGCTCTTTACTTAATGTAAAATCCATGTTAAAAATCCTCCATTATCTATAATCTCATAAATCCGACCAAGGGAGCTGTCCTACCAGCTCCCTCCGCCGGTCTTATATTAACTCTTATTTACTGTAATCGTAGAAGCCAACGCCTGTCTTCTTACCAAGCTTACCTGCACGAACCATCTTTCTAAGAAGTGGTGAAGGAGCATACTTGGAATCGCCTGTTTCAGCATAGATTACTTCCATGATAGCAAGTACGATATCAAGTCCGATGTAATCGCCAAGCGCTAAAGGTCCCATAGGATGATTTGCACCGAGCTGCATAGCAACATCAATATCCTTAACGCTTGCAACACCTGCTGCATATACGTTGATTGCTTCGTTGATCATAGGGATCAGGATTCTGTTTACTACGAAACCTGCTGCCTCGTTAACCTCTACAGGTGTCTTACCGATCTCTGTAGCGATTGCCTTGATCTTCTCAACTAATTCCTTAGGTGTATTAGCACCTGCGATAACTTCTACTAACTTCATTCTGTCAGCAGGGTTAAAGAAATGCATACCAACTAAAGGACGGTCAAGACCTGCACCCATCTCTGTGATAGACAGAGAAGATGTATTTGTAGCAAAGATACAATCAGGTTTTACAATGTCCTGTAATTCCTTGAATGTTGTCTTCTTGATTTCCATTTTCTCAGGAGCAACTTCGATTACCATATCACAATCTGTACAGATATCCTTTAAGCCAGTTGTGATCTTGGCAGCGATTGCGTCTGCCTTTTCCTGTGTGATCTTTTCCTTGCCTACGAGGAAGTTAAGATTCTTTAAGATCTTAGCCTTACCGCCATCAGCAAATTCCTGCTTAATATCACATAAGCATACTTCATAGCCATCGGTCATTGCAAAAGCCTGTGCAATACCGGAGCCCATTGTACCAGCACCAATAATACCTACTTTCATTGAAAGTTCCTCCTTGTATTATGAATCATATATTTTAATTTAGTTGAATTAGCAATTCTTGAATGGCTCTTTTACCTTTTCCTTATTCTTGTCAAGGAAGAAAGCCATACCATACTTCTGATCTTCTGTCTCGAAGCAGTCACCGAAGAGCTTCTCTTCGATTACGATTGCTTCATCCATATCTGCGTCTAAGCCTTCGTTAATAGCCTTCTTGCAGTTACGAACAGCGATAGGAGCATTCTTTGCGATAGTAGCTGCCATCTTCTCTGCTGCAGGCATTAACTCTTCTGCAGGATATACAGCATTTACAAGACCGATTCTGTATGCTTCATCTGCCTTGATATTTCTTGCTGTGTAGATCATCTGCTTAGCCATACCAGCACCTACGAGACGGGCAAGTCTCTGTGTTCCACCAAATCCAGGTGTGATACCAAGACCTACTTCAGGCTGACCAAATACTGCATTCTCAGAACAGATTCTGATGTCACAGCTCATGGAAATCTCACATCCGCCGCCAAGTGCAAAGCCGTTAACTGCTGCGATAACAGGGATAGGGAATGTTTCCAGCTTGCGGAATACATCGTTACCCTTCTTACCGAAAGCTTCGCCTTCAGCCTTGGTTAATGTGCTCATTTCTCCGATATCTGCGCCTGCAACGAATGACTTAGCGCCTGCTCCTGTGAGGATAAGGCATCTTACTTCGTCAAGGTTTACAGCATCCAGAGTTGCGTTTAATTCATCAAGTACCTGAGAATTTAATGCATTCAAAGCCTTTTCACGGCTGATGGTGATCTTACCAACTGCGCCGTTCTGCTCATATACTATATATTCCATGTTTGAATCTCCTTAATATTAGTCTCTCTCAACGATTGTAGAGCAGCCCATACCGCCACCGATACAAAGTGTTGCAAGACCCTTCTTAGCATCTCTCTTCTGCATCTCATGAAGCAGTGTAACAAGGATACGGCATCCGGAAGCTCCAACAGGGTGTCCAAGTGCGATAGCACCACCGTTTACATTCAATACATCATTGGAGAATTTCAGATCAGCCTGTACTGCTAATGACTGTGCTGCGAATGCTTCGTTAGCTTCGATCAGGTCGAAATCATTGATATCCATACCAGTCTTAGCAAGAACCTTCTTTGTAGAAGCTACAGGACCAACACCCATGATAGAAGGATCTACACCGCCAAGAGCACCAGCTACCCATGTAGCCATAGGCTTAACACCTAATTCCTTAGCTTTCTCTTCGCTCATAACAACGATTGCTGCTGCACCGTCATTGATACCTGATGAGTTAGCTGCTGTTACGATTCCGTCTGGTTTGAATGCAGGACGTAACTTAGCGATACCTTCCTTTGTTGTACCAGGACGAGGACCTTCATCTGTATCTACAATGATTGTTTCTTTCTTCTTCTTAACTTCTACAGGAACGATTTCATCCTTGAACTTGCCTTCAGCCATAGCCTTCTCGCACTTCTGCTGTGACCATGCTGCGAACTCGTCAAGCTGTTCTCTTGTAAGACCATACTTCTCTGCTACGTTCTCTGCTGTGATACCCATATGATAGTTGTTGAATGCATCCCATAATGCATCGTTTACCATGGTATCTACTAATGTAGCATTGTTCATTCTATATCCATAACGTCCCTGCATAGCAGCGTAAGGAGCCATAGACATGTTCTCCATACCACCTGCAACAACGATATCAGCATCGCCTGCCTTGATCATCTGTGCAGCCATGTTTACACAGTTCAGACCAGAACCACATACAACGTTTACTGTAACTGCTGGTGTTTCGATAGGAAGTCCAGCCTTTAAAGCTGCCTGACGTGCTACGTTCTGTCCCTGTCCAGCCTGAATAACACATCCCATATATACATGATCAACCTGCTCAGGAGCTACGCCTGCTCTTTTAAGAGCTTCCTTAATAACGATAGAACCAAGTACCGGTGCTGGAGTTGTGCTTAATGCACCGCCCATTGTACCGATTGCTGTACGACATGCGCCTGCTAATACGATTTTCTTTGACATTACCAATTCCTCCATTTGTTTTAAAAGAGTTTCTGTTTTTCGCTTGATTGTTATTTTTATCACAATCATTGTTATTATTTTATCACATTGTTAAAAAAAAAGCAATCTATTTATCCCTGATATTCGATATTTTATTAACAAATTTTTATCATATTTTTTGTGGATTATTCAGGGTGCTCCGAAATGCTGTTACTCATGCTTTTTTCATAGGCTTCTACCGCAGGATCGCGCATTTTGTACTGTCTTTTCCATTCCTTTGTCGCATCATCCCGCACGACTTTACTTCTGTGCGCGTGCAAAAACCGTGCAAGCTGGTAGAAATCTATCCATATCTCATTATCGCACTCTTTCTGAGACTCATCAAAAATAAGCTGTAAGCCTGCGTGCAGATGTACTGTCTTGATATTATTCACATTCTCTGTATCACTGTAGCCGGTATGTCCCATATATCCGATCACATCCCCTGCTGTTACCACATCGCCTTCCTCCAGACCTTCTGCATAAGGTCTGTTCTGACGCAGATGGGCATAATAATAATATCTTTTCTTATCAAAACTGCGTATACCGATACGCCAGCCCCCATACCGGTTCCACCCAAGAGCCTCTACATAGCCTGACTCAGTTGCTATGATCGGTGTGCCCACAAGTCCCATCATATCATGTCCCAGATGCGGTCTGCGATAGCCGAAGCTTCTGTCTGCGCCAAAATCATCATAATCCTGATAATCAAAGCCCGCCGCTATGGGAGAATAGGCTTTGAGACCATATTGACGATTCCATTTTACGACACCTTCTTTAGTCTCTTCCTCTATTTCATATTCCCCCAGCATGCCACTCAATACAGCCCCATATGCCTCATAGTAATAATTAAAATGCTTATATTTATCCGCCAGATCTTCTCTGCTCACAGTCTGACTGGTCAGCTCAGCTGCAACTTCGTCTATATACTTCAGCGACTTCTCATCAAATTCTCCTCCTCCCCTGACTGCCGCATAGGCAAGGAGCGTAACCCAGTCAAGATGCACTTCTTCCTGGTAACTTTCAATGTCCATTCTGCATGCCTTTTGCAGCGCCTGTGTACTGGCGTTAAATTCTACCCATTTAATATAGTCACCACTTACCGTACTCGTCGATTCATTACATCTTATCTGGTATAAAATAATTCCAATGCCTATCACAAGAGCTGCGATAATGGCTATACCCTTCTTCGTCTTCACCTGATACCTCATGTTTTCAAGCCATTATTACAATATATGTGTCCGCAGATTGTGATATGTACACAAAAACAGGTATCGGATTGCTCCGATACCTGCATAGGTTTCTTCATTCAGTTGTATTAATTTTCCGGTTCAATTAATCCGTATGTATTGCCTTTACGCTTGTACACTACATTGACCTCATCTGTTTCTGCATTGCAGAATACAAAGAAATCATGTCCTAACAATTCCATCTGGATACAAGCATCTTCTGCATACATAGGTTTGATGTCGAACTTCTTGGTACGAACGATCTTGATATCGTCTTCTTCATCCTCGTAGTCCTTGTCCAGGAAATCTGTTCTCAAGCTGGCTGCACCTGCCTGCTGCTCTGCTCTGAACTTATTCTTATATTTCTTTAACTGTCTCTCTATCACCTCTGCTGCAAGATCAATGGATACGTACATATCATTGCTGACCTGCTCAGAACGAATGATATTTCCCTTAATAGGAATGGTGACCTCTATCTTCTGTCTCTCTTTCTCAACACTAAGTGTTGCATGTACCTCCGTTTCCGGCGTGAAGTATTTCTCCAGCTTGCCAATCTTGTCCTCTACTGCTGCTTTTAAGCCTGCCGTTACATCGATGTTCTTTCCGCTGATAATAAATTTCATGATGCCACATCCCTTCGTACTTATTATCATAAGCTGTTGTAACAACTTATGATATATAAGAGATTTATGAGATTGTATCTCCTTGCCTCTCTTATATTGTATATTGATTATATCATACCCATGGATTTTTTCAATATTTTTTGTGCTATTTTCCAAATTTTATAATAAAGAAATGAAATTTTTATACATTTTTTGACATTAAAATTGTCAATCCCATTTTGAGTTTTTTTGACAAAAAGCAAAATTTTATGAGTCCTGCACAAAACGCCTGTTTGTAAAAAGGCACACCCACATCCACTCAAAACGCCTGTTTTTTATGTGGATAATGTGGATAACTTGGTGTATAAGTTCATTTTACTAGATTTTGAGCTTTTTTCCATGTGGATATTTTGTGAACATATAAAAAAATGACTGTTATGTCACATTTACAATTATTTACAAATTTGTGCATTCTGCTAATATCTGTAACCCGACCTCTTGGGTTTGGTCTTGTACGTAAAAGGATGGCGTCTTTCGACCCCATCCTTTATTCTATCCTGCATTAGAAAATTCTTCTTACTGCAAGAATACTTCTGTAATTTGCGTTGGAAATGATAATTCCTGTCTTGCTTGTACTTGCATGTACAATCTGTCCATTGCCAATGTAGAGAGCTACATGACCTGAATAACATACAATATCACCAGGCTGTGCATTTGCCAGACCACCTACGTCATATCCCTTGCTTCTCAATGCGGAAGAGGAATGTGGAAGGCTGACACCAAAGTTCGCATATACGCTCATAACAAATCCGGAGCAGTCTGTTCCGTTTGTTAAGCTTGTGCCACCATATACATAAGGATTACCAACAAACTGTGTTGCATAATCAATAACTGCCTTGCCCATCTCACTGCCGGCTGAGCTTGCTGCTGTAGCCTGTGCAGCTTCGATCACTGCTTCTGTCTGAGCCTGCTTCTGTACAGTCTGTTCTGCCGCCTGAGCCGCTCTGGTCGCTTCTGTTGCAGCAGCTGCTGCTCTTGCTTCCTCACGCTCCTTGGCTTCTTCTGCCAGTCGTGCTTCTTCTTCTGCCTTGGACTCTGCATGCACGAAATCAGTTCTCAGATTTACATATTCTCTGGATACGTAGCCATCGCCTTCTTCAATTGCTACTTTAACCCAGCCATCAAGTTCTTCTACAACAACCAGTTCTTCTTCAATAGGAACAAGTCCTAATACTGCTGATTCTGTACTTGCTTCCTGTCTAACCTTCAGAGTCGTTGTATTAACAACTGCATAAGTAGTACCTACCTGCTTAGCCAGAGCCTGTGCTTCATCACCTGTTACACAATACTCAGCCTTTACATATCCGGTACAGTTACCTGATGTAATCTTATACCAGCCATTTACTTCTTCTTCAAATTCACCAACAGACTTATCATATAATTTACCTACGATCTCGCCGTCTTCACTTGGAATACTTCTTACATTCACATAGTTATTAACCTGTGCAATAACCAGACCTCTGAAATCCTGTTCTTCCTCTGTAGCAACTTCTGTTGTTTCCTCTTCGGTTGCTTCTTCTGTCGTCTCTTCCTCTGTATCTTCGGATGTTTCCTCTTCTACAGTCTCTGTCTGACTTTCTTCAGAAGATTCTTCACTGGATTCCTCTGTTGCATCTTCTGTATCTTCATAAGTATCTGTTGCAGAGAATCCTGCACTCAGACTGTCTGTAATGCTCTTTGTCTCATCATTATCTGTATTATCACCAGAAACAGAATCAACCAGTGCCTGTACTACGTCAGAATCAACAGTTGTCTCCTCCTGCATAGGTGTTTCTGCCATGGCTACCTTCTCAGATGCAATGATAATATTAGGCTGAATACCGGAAGCACTTTCCAGATACGCAATGTTCTGAATAACTTCCTGTGTAAGTTCCTGTATTGTTGTTCCTTCCTCAAGAACGACTGCAATACCTGCTGCCGGTAATGTGGAAGACTGATTAATCTTTGCCTGTAAAGAAGTATAATATCCGGAAAGAGCGAACGTACCTGCCAAAGCGCACGCTGCAATTCTTATACCGTGTTTATTCATTCATTTCTTCCTCCAAAGTATATTGAATACCCTCATAAAATTTGTACAATCTTTGTTACGATTTGTTACAAATTTGTTACACCCAAGAAATAAAGTAACATATCCTGTAACAAATGTCAAGTTTTAAGATGTACCATTTTTTACCATGCGAGGAGAAATTATGTCAACTGTTTTGTGTATTTTGACGAATATTATACTTTATTAAGATAATTTTGTGCCGAAGTGACGGCATTTGCCCCGTCAGCAACCGCAGTTATGATCTGTCTCAGGGCTTTTTTCCTAATATCGCCTGCTGCATATATACCATCAACAGTAGTCCTGCCGGATTCATCAGCCAGCACATATCCCTGTTCATCCATTTCTACCAGTCCCTGATATAATTCTGTGTTAGGATGGATTCCTACTGCTATAAATACACCGTTTACTTCAAGCTCAGACTGAGAATCATCCTGATTATGGTAAACCAGAATTTTTTCTACCATATCCTCGCCCTGGATTTCTTTTACCTCACAATTCCACAGAATTTCAACGTTTTCCATAGACATAAGCTTCTTCTGGAGGCTGTCTGCCGCGCGGAGTGAATCCCTTCTGTGAATCAGATACACCTTACTGCATAATCCTGCAAGAAAGATAGCATCTTCCACGGCTACATCACCACCACCTACAACTGCCACTGTCCTTTTTCTGAAAAAGGCACCATCACATGTCGCACAATAAGATACTCCCATTCCTGCCAGCTGCATCTCACCCTTTACACCAAGCATGGCATGAGTTGCACCGGTTGCCAGAAGAAGTGTCTTCGCCTCATAGTCACCTTCTTCTGTATGGACAATCTTGTAATCCTTCTTATCTTCAATAGATGTTACATTTGCAGTCACAAAATTCACACCAAGACTGTCTGCATGCTCTCTGAATTTCTGACTGATCTCACCACCACTGATCTGAGGTAATCCCAGATAATTGTCTACTTCATAGGTTGTAAGTACCTGTCCGCCGCTGATTGGGCTTCTATCAAGAACTGCCAGTGATAATCCTGCTCTTACTCCATAGATTGCCGCACCCATTCCTGCCGGTCCTGAACCAATAATCAACATATCATACATATTAAATCCACCCTCCATCCAAAGTAATAATCTGTCCTGTCAAATATTCATTTCCTGTACACAGCTGCACTACAAGCTGCGCTACTTCCTGTGTCTTTCCCATTCTGTCTGCAGGAATCTCTGCAATCAGTTCCTGTCTTTCTTCTTCACTGAAGCACCTGTTCATATCTGTATCAATTACACCGCAGGCGATTGCATTGACCTGTATATTGCTTGGTCCCAATTCTTTCGCAAGAGCCCTGGTAAAAGAGTTCACACCGCCCTTAGAAGCTGAATACGCCACTTCCATGGAAGCTCCTACATTACCCCAGACTGAGGAAATATTGATTATTTTTCCCTTCTTACGATGAATCATACCAGGCAGTGCATTTCTGCAGGTAAGGAAACAACTATCCAGATTCGTACGCAGCACCTGCTGCCATTCTTCATAGGTCATGTCTGTCAAAAGTCCTATATAGGATATTCCCGCATTGTTTACCAGAACGTCCAGATATGGAATCTCCCGAAACATATCCTGCATTGCCTTTTCCTCATAAACGGGAAAAGCGTAGCGCTTGCAGGACACCTGACAGGTATTCTCCAAATGACACGCCAGTTCTTCCAAAAGTTCCATATTATGATGGCAGGTCAAATACAGGTCGTAGCCTTCCTGTGCCAACGCAGTTGCAATGGCGGCACCAATCCCTCTGGATGCACCAGTCACCAATGCCTTTTTTCTCTCCATAAAGCTGCATACTCCTTTCAATCAGTGCTTTCAGACAAAGTACATACACTGATTCATCATTCTAAATGTAAAGAATCCCTCTTTCATTCATACTTCATAGTATAACATGCTTCTATTTGTATTGTATATGTAATTTCAGAAGCAGAAGCGATTGCGCTCAGGATCAACCAGTTCCTGTTCGGCAAAAAGGCGGTTGACTACGCTCTCATACACTGCCAGTTTCTCAACTTTCTGAATCTTTTTCCTATATTTGTCAGTCTCTGTAAACAGCTGACTCATATAGAACCACAGCTCTTTCATGCGATACATTGCATTCTTTTCGCCGGAGAGTACTCTGCTGTATTCTTCCAGTATCTCATCATGAAAAGCCCTAAGGGTGTCTTTGTTTATGCTCTCACCATTTCTTATCGTCAATGCAAGTCCCGGATCTGCGATCAAGCCTCTTCCCAGCATACAGGCTTCCAATCCCGGTAACTGTTCCGTTACTCTCCTCACATCCCCCACACAGAAGAGATCTCCGTTATAACTGACCGGACATTGCAATTTGTCCAATGCTGCCTTCACTGGCTCCAGTCTCGGTGTATTTTTATAAAAGTCCTGTCTGACTCTTGGATGAATGATCAGTTCTGCTATTGGGTAATGACTGTATACTTCCAGAATATCTTCCCATTCCCAATCCTGCTCCATACCTATTCTTGTCTTGATAGATACCTGGATTGGACATTTTTCAAAAATCTCTGCCAGCATTTGATCAAGCTGTTTTGGGTTCTCTAATACTCCTGCTCCCTTATGTTTGGTTGTTACTGTTGCCGATGGACAGCCACAGTTCAGATTCACCTGTGTATATCCCATCTGCGCCAGTTCCTTTGCCATTTTTACAAATTCCTCGGCAGAAGATGTCAGTATCTGGGGGATCACCTGCATTCCTTCATTATGTTCCGGCAGAATCTCCTGTAATTCCTTGTGACTCAGCGCCTTATCCTTATGGGTAGAAATAAAGGGCGTATAATAACGATCGATTCCTCCAAAATAATGGAAGTGCGCTCTTCTATATATATAAGTAGTGATTCCCTCCATGGGAGCCATTTCGTAGTACATACTTCTCCTCCATTGGTGCCTTTATAAAACAAAATTCCCGGAAAACTTTGATTTTCCGGGAATTTGATATGGTTTAAACCATTTATTATCTCTTTGAGAACTGTGGTGCACGACGAGCTGCCTTTAAGCCGTACT
>CAVBMG010000087.1:0-14043 GCA_963596435.1 Agathobacter sp. | reverse complement strand
CACTGTTGAAAAATCCAACTTTGATTTTACCACAATAGAGGGGAGTGAATGTATTGAAAAAGAAAACAAAATGTTACATATATACTCGTGTATCAACAGCAATTCAGGTTGATGGTTACAGCTTGGATGCACAGAAGGACAAGCTTAGGAAATATGCTGAATTTCAGGATATGGAGATTGTGGGAGAATATTCCGATGAAGGGCATTCAGGTAAGAATATAAAAGGTCGTCAGGAATTTATGAGGATGCTGAATGATATTGAAGATGGCAAGGACGGAGTTGATTTCGTCCTGGTATTTAAATTATCCCGATTTGGCAGAAATGCGGCGGATGTACTCAGCTCTTTACAGCTTATGCAGGATTATGGTGTGAACCTAATCTGTGTGGAAGATGGAATTGACAGCTCAAAAGAAGCTGGTAAACTGCTTATATCTATCATTGCGGCAGTAGCAGAGATGGAGCGGGAAAATATCAGAGTGCAGACAATGGCTGGGCGTGAGCAGAAGGCAAGAGAAGGTAAATGGAATGGCGGATTTGCTCCGTATGGATATAAGCTGGAAAATGGTGAACTTGTTATCGCAGAGGATGAAGTGGAAATTATCCAAATGATTTTTGACAGGTATATTCATACCAATGATGGAATCAATGGCGTGGCAAATTATCTGAACAATCATGGATATACGAAGAAGCTGCGTCAGAATGGAACAATACCGGGCTTCTCGGCCAGCTTTATCAAGAAGATAATTGACAACCCGGTATATATGGGGAAGATAGCATATGGACGCAGGCGTACAGAGAAGAAAACAGGAACCCGTAATGAAACGCATGTGGTGGAGCAATCAGATTTTCCTGTTTATGAGGGAGTTCATGAAGCAATTATTTCCGAGGAAGACTGGGATCTTGCACAGGAAAAACGTTCAAAAAATAATTACAAGCGTGAAAAAATTCATGATCCGGAACATGCACATATTTTGTCCGGAATATTAAAATGTCCTTGCTGTGGAAAAGGAATGTATGGAAATATTGCTAAAGCAGGGAGAAAAGATAACAAGACCAGATATTACTATTATTGCAAGAATACCGTGAATGCTACCGGGCACAAGTGTACGTTCCGACGCAACATCGAGCAGTCACAGATTGATGATATGCTTGCAAAGCTGATTACAGCAATGACAAAAGAAGGAAAATTTAAGGATGCCATTCAGGATAAAATTGGTGCTACAGTTGACACAACGGACCTGGAAAAGCAGTTATCCGTGCTAAACGCAAGTCTTCACCAAGCGGAGACTATTAAAACATGCCTTGAACAGCAGATGGATAATTTGGATGTTACAGATATCCATTATGATAAAAAAATATCAGATTTACAAAGACGATTGGATGCTCAATATGATAGAATAGATGAAGTGGAAGAAACAATGGCAGAACTGAAGTCTCAGATTTATGAGCTTAAGAAAAATCAGATTGATGCAGATAGCATATACGGATTTTTAGGTGCTTTTAATGAAGTGTATTCAGAATGTACAGATGCAGAAAAGAAACAGTTCATGCAGGCATTTATTGAATGCATTGATATATTCCCGGAAAGACGGGAAGATGGAAATTGGATTCAGAATATTAAGTTTCAGTTTCCAGTACCGATTATTAAAGAAGGCAAGGAAGTAGCGCAAATCAAGGGAATTTCTTTGGACAAGGAGAAATCGGATGAGCATATGGTTTCCTTGGAAAAGTTATTAACACTTGAGACGGTTTGCCTTCTGTCAAAAAATGCTCAATAAATCAAAGGTTTCTACGATTTTGAAATAAAAATAGATGTGTGTTTCTGTTTCCGTAGAGCGATGATATAAGTGGAGGTTTACTCCGGGGGATAGGTTTGGGGGAATGGGAGATATGCATTTGGGCGAAAGGATACTTTTTCGAAAGGGTTACAGGAAAAGTATGTTTCGAATGAGACACAGTTATATTTTAAGAATGGTATGCAGGCTTTTGAAAATGAAGATTATATGACTGCATCTATGTACTTGCTTTCATTGCTTGATAATAGGGTAAATAAATTAGTTGATTTTCCGAACCAACGTATGAGATACAAAGATAAGTATTCTAATGTAGGCTTTGCAAATCAAAAGGCGGAGGACTTTAGACAGCTTACCGAAAAACGAGGATTTATGTCAAAGAAAATATACTTTCTGGAAATGTATCCTTCATTAATAGGATATTTGAATAGGATATTTGCAGATGGTCTATACAAATTCGAAAATGGCGTTGAACCTCCGTATTTGAATAGAAATTGGTTAATGCATGGTCGAATGAATAGAAGTATTGAAAGATATGAATGTATACAGATTTTGAATGCGTTAAGTGTTATTGAGTTTATGTTTGGAGATAGGTAAGGAGCATTACAAATGAAAAAATGTAGTCAAAGCAACAGATAAGGATGCACAGTATGTATGATACGAGTGCAAAGAGTCTGTTAGGACAGAAGAGCATACGGGCACATATGATCAACGAAGGTCTGGTAAGATTTGATATCGTTTTCTATGTGCGTATGAGAGACGGATTGTCACAGATCATCATAAATGTAGAAGCACAGAAAGACGAGCCAACGGGATACGAAATCTTAAACCGGGCAATCTTTTATGTGAGCAGACTGATCTCATCACAAAAAGAACGTGATTTTGAGAACTCCAGCTACAATGACATTAAGCGTGTATATTCGATCTGGGTATGTATGAACATGGAAGAGAGCAGCATGAGCCATGTGCATCTCACAAAGGAAGATTTGATTGGTTCCTATGAATGGAAGGGAAATCTTGACCTGCTGAATATCATCATGCTTGGACTGGCAAAGAATCTGCCGGAACATGATGAGACGTATGAACTGCACCGTCTGCTGGGAGCATTGTTATCTAAGGAACTTACAATAGATGAAAAACTAAACATAATTGGAAAAGAATACGATATTGCTATTGAGGAGAACTTCAGGAAGGATGTGAGCGTTATGTGTAACTTGAGTAAGGGAATAAAAGAGGATGGTATTGCGATTGGACGGGCGGAAGGTGAAGCAGGACTTATTATAAAAATGTATAAGAATGGTTTTACAGCAGAACAGATAGCCTCAGCCACAGATAAGAATATAGAAGAAGTGAAAGCGATTATCGCAGGGAAAGAACCTGCGCTTGCATAGTTCTTTTATAGTAGCAGAAAAATTTGACTGTGAATAAAATGGTTGGAACAAAACCTCTAAGTCTATAAAGGATTTGGAGGTTTTCTTTTGTCCATTTAAGAGGAAAGTAATTTCCAAATAAACAATCTATGGTATAATATCCTAGAGGTTATCATCCCAAGATAAGTGAACCATAAAGAAAGAGCTGAGTCAATCGTAAGCTGATCTGGCTTACATCTAAAATACAATGCAATCTTTTTCTATGAAGGTGCAGGAGAGAATGCATCATGTCAATTTTTGCAATCTTGTCAGAGAGGATTGTAACATTTCAAGAGATAAGGAATGTGATGAAGAAAAATGTGGACAGAACAAGTAGAACTTACAGTATTATGCCTGATACATAATGAAGACAGCTATTTGCTACAAGATAGAGTAAAAGAGGATTGGAAGGGGTACACCCTTCCAGGTGGACATATCGAATCTGGAGAGTCTATAGTAGATGCAGTCGTTAGAGAAATGGAGGAAGAAACCGGGCTTATGATTAAATCTCCACGACTTTGCGGCGTGAAGCAGTTTCCAATCGAAGGTGGTCGCTATATCGTATTTCTTTTTGAGACAGACCAGTTTGAAGGTAAGGTTGTTGATTCTGATGAAGGTAAGATGCATTGGGTTAAAATTTCAGAACTTTCAAATGTGAATTTAGTTGATGATTTCCATGAGCTTATTGAAGTTATGCTTAGCGATACCTTAACAGAATTTCAGTATATAGTTGAGAATGATGAATGGATTGTTGTGAAGAAATAACTTGAAATGATTGTTTTAGATAGTAGATTAAAAACGGCAATAAAATGGATAAATTTTCCACAGTCAGTATTTGAACTGCCCGTCATTTAGGTGTAGAGCGGATACTGACTTATTTTTATGTTTACGTAGTTTGGTTTGGCAAAGAAGAGTCTCGGTGCTTACATGATGGAAGTCTGCAAGCATCAGATAATTTCTGTAAGGACATTTTTTCCTGCAACTCTCTATATGATTTTGTTAGCTCGGTGTTGCTTATCAGAGAGTAATGGTGATGCATGGCGAGATGAATATGGAACTACATTTATATTTTTTACGATAAAAGAAATGATGAAGTTGGTGCATCTGGAAAATAAGAAGATTAGCAAGATGAAGGCACATAATCAGATTGACTAAAGAAATACCGGCATTTATAATATGGAAAAAACGAGAATGACATGAACGGAGAGCATGGTAATGGAGAAATCTGCAACACTTGAAGATACAATAAAAAGAATTGAAGAGTTGTTGAAATTGAAAAAAAATATCAGTAAATGATGAGGTAAATCAGATGATTAATGTTACGAAAATTAATACTATAGATGAATTGGCAAGTTTATTTTTCAAGCAAAATTATGATGATAAAATTCAAAGATATAGATCATCTTTCCTATATAGAGGATTGCCAAATGAAAGTTATTCGTTAGTGACAAGTTTGAAAAGAAATTGTAAACAGAAACAAAACGAATTAGAAAACTCGATATTGCGTAATTTTACAAAGTATGCAGCAATTGAAGATCCTATATTGAAAGAATCTGTATGGAGACAACTAATTATAGGTCAACACCATGGTTTGCCAACGAGACTGTTGGATTGGACATATTCACCTTTGATAGCTATGAATTTTGCTACAAGTGGAGAAGATATGTCATGTATGGATCAACATAATTGTGTTATTTGGGAAATTGATATAAATGAGATTAATTCAATGTTACCTGATAAGTATAAAAATAAGCTGTTTCAGGAAAAGGCATATTTATTTACGGTTGAAATGCTTAATCAATTAGTTGAAAGTCTAGATAAATATGATAAAGATATGGGAAATAAATCAATGGTGTTAATTGAACCCTCTTCTATTGATCAAAGAATTATAAATCAGTATTCATATTTTTCTGTGATTCCTTCAGGGATTGATAATATAGAAAATTATTTAGAAAACAACACGGATAATACAACTAAGTATGTTATTGACAAAACCTTGAAATGGAGAGTAAGGGATATGCTGGATCAAATGAATATTAATGAACGAATTACATATCCTGGGTTGGATGGACTTACAATGTGGATAAAAAGACACTATTATGTGAAATAATGTAAACAGGTATGGTAAAGCGTAGAAAAAGGACATTTCAAAACTGTAGATATTGCAGGTTATGGGATGTTTTTTTGCAGTCTCGTTAGAGTGGGTGGGATTGCGGTATTTTTCGTTTTAAAAGTATATGGTGATTATAAAAATTAGAGAAAAAAACTTATATCTTTCAGATATAATAGCTTTATCTTCAGAAATGGGGTGGAATGAACTTGTAGATAAAATATTGGAAATAGTCAGACTAGACATTATTAATTCACATCTAATGTTGAAAATGGGAGAAGAATTGCATAAGCAGTCCAAAGAGTTACCTACTATGAAGATTCCAGTTAGCGAACTACAAATTTCTCCTATACGGCATAAAACACTGCCTGTTCATTTGATAATAGCTTCTCGATTAATTTCGGAGGTTTTCGGGGATGTTCTATCAATGGATTATATAGATATGGTAGATAATTTTGCAAGAGATTTAGATTATAATAGAGAATTTGTTATTTGGTCTGCAATGGCTAATTCATACGTTGCATTTATTAGGGAAACACAATGTAGTGTAAATGATGTTAATAAAAAAAGAGAAGCAATTTCATTGTTATTGATGTATTCATTTAAAGGACAATTAGAAGAAATATCCTGTTTAGAAAATATTAATGAGGCAGAATACTATTATTTAATAAAATTGTTTATAGACAATTACAAGCATATAATGGATATGGTAAAAGAATGCAATTGAAATAATGATTTCTGATAGAGATTAGCATGCATATATGATGAAAAAGTCTTGTGTTGATATGTGGATACATGAAGAGGATAATATGAATTTTTTGATTAACAGGTTGGATAATTTAGATATTGGCAACAAAAATTTTGAGTTTATTTCTGCAAATATAAAAAAAGAAATGAACATAAATGGAATGATTGTTGGTGCAAACGGCAAATTTTTGATTGATCAAAAGGACATTATGATATTAATTAGAAAATCAGGTTTGAGAAATCAAATAGGTGAAAATATGTATAATGCGGTATTAAGAAAACCAATGATGGTATTTTTAATACCTACACAAGAAGATGAATTTGAAATGACCAAAGAAGAACTTGATCAAAGATATGGTATAAAGGAGCTTCATTTAAATAACTTTGCACAGGCATTTTCACTGGGATGCTGGTTTATAAAAGATTCCTGTGTTACGGCTAATTTTATTTACTGGATTAATATGTTTAATGGATACAATTCGCAAGCAACAAGAGATATGTCTATAACGATGAGTAATGGGCTTACGGAAGAAATTTGTTTAACAGATAATGAAATGGCAGAAGCAATTCAAAGAATGTATGAAATATATGGTTATTTATTGCCGGATGAATCGGCAATGGGACAAGTGGAACATACGTACAGCACAGGGACAATGGTATGGAATATTGATAAAGCAATCAGCACAGAGGGAAAAAGTTTTGCCAAAGCATTGACGAAACTCCAGGAGGCTCGTAGAACGGGAGTTTTAGCAAGCAAAATAGATAAATACTGTTCTATTCTGGAATGTATTTATGCCATAAAAAAAGACCATAAGAAGAATATCTCTAATATTACGGCAGCATACATAGGGATTGACAGTGAGGAACGGGAAAAAATCAGAGAAAATATGAGAGATGCCTATGGAGTGCGTTCAGATGATTCTCATGGAGATACCTTAAAATATTTAAAGGAAAAAGACAGAGAAAGCCTGGTAAATCTATCAAGTATTCTTGATGATTATGTCAGAAGAGTTTTAAAAAAAGTTATTGCGGTAGAAGAATTGAATTACAACGATATTTCGGAAGAAAAAGCATATGTAAGAAAATACTTTACTGATTTGGCAAAAATGTTTTATCCAGAATAGTACTTTATAAAAAGTTAATTGTTTTAATAAATAATTTATATATACTTGATTATAAAAATACCATGTTATACAATATATTCACAGGTAAAATGAAAGTACAAAGGATAGAATGAGTAACCAATGAAAATAAGGGATAAATATGAAACAGCACATATTGTAGTGACAGTTGCCAAGCCAATCATCATTCTTTTTATTTTGGGATTTGCATATCTTTTTATCTTTCAGAAGTTTGATGTGGGTATACCGTGTTTTTTCTATAAAATAACCGGTTATAAGTGTCCAGGCTGTGGAATGACGCATGCTTTATCAGAGATATGGAATGGCAATTTCAGGAGTGCCTGGGAATACAACGCGTTGAGCTTTACCGTTTTACCGATAGTATGCATATATTTACTTTACCGTTCAGTCAGAGAAGCTATGGGGAAAGGTGAAGGATTTTATATATGGGAATATATCTTATTAGCAGGGCTTCTTATTATAGCACTGGCATATGGGTATGTTCGAAACAAAATATAGGAGGCGGAGAGAATGTATTGTAGAAAGTGTGGCAACAAACTGGAGGATGATGCACTGTTTTGTCCTGAGTGTGGTACGAAAGTAGATCGTGAGGGCATGGATCAGAATGTAAATAGTAATGCAGATACTCCACATTATCAGAATGCAGCATCAGGTCAGAATAATATGGGGGCTGGAAATGCAGCTGGCGACAACAATAACGAGAAGGTTAACTGGAGAGAATATCTTACAATGGAGAATATTGAGAGATTTGCTCCAATAGCAGCACTGCTTCCCATAGGAATGGCAGTTGTTGTTTCCGTACTTGGCTTATTTCTTTTTAATACATTGGGAAGAATTGGTTTTGGATATGTCATATGTAAGATTCTTTTCTTCTTATTGAAGACATTGTTTATTTTGGCAGCAGCAGCAGCTACCGGTGGTCTGGTCTATGTAGTGGTTAAGACAAAGGATATGACGAAAGTCAATTCATGGATTGCACCTGTTGCAACATTTGTAGCATTTATTTCCTGCCTGGGAATTGCTTTTGGATGGGGAGTTGTTGCATGGATTTTCGGAGTGGTATCTGTTGTATTTGGTCTGGAATTACTTGCAAGAATAGTAATTGCAGGGCAGCCGATGGATTCGCCTGTTAATCCCGGTGGCGCATTTAACACATATAAGCAGTACTATGATAATTATAAGGCAAAATATCCCACAACCAAGGATCTGGAAAAGGCAGGAATTGTTGATCCTGAAAACTCCAAATTTGATGGTGCCGGTATAGATCTGTTTGGTTATTCAATCCTGACAGCTCTTGTATGTACAGTGACTTGTGGAATTGCTGCACCATGGATGATATGTAAGATATACAAATGGAGACTTAGCCATACTGTTATTAATGGAAAGCGATTAACATTTACCGGTAGTGGCGGTTCTTTACTTGGACACTGGATTCTTTGGGAGATTCTTACAGTTATTACCTGTGGAATCTATGGATTGTTCGTACATGTTGCGCTTAGAAAGTGGGAATTACAGCATACATATATTGATGGTGAGCCTATTGTTGCAAATGGAAATGAATCCTATTTTGATGGTGGCAGTATGGCATATGTTGGATATAGCCTGTTAGGTGGATTATTACTGGCTGTAACATGTGGACTGGCATATCCATGGGTAATGGCTATGATCCAGAAGTGGGACACCAAACATCAGGTAATCAATAGAAGAAGACTTGCATTTAGCGGCTCCGGATTGGGATTCCTTGGCGAATATCTGATTATACTTATCTTTACAGTCATTACATGCGGCATATATGCACCATGGGGTACAGTACGTATGAACAAATATATCATTAGTCATACAGACTTCGTAAATGAGTAAATGAATAAAAGTTTATTGTTTTTCCCCCAATTATCCTCTATAATAATAGAAATAGAGTGAATGAAAATAGATATCCTATGCATAGAGGACGGAAAAATGGCAGAATTGAAAGATAAAATTTTAATCGTGGATGATGAGATTGCCAGCAGGGATGAATTATCGGCTATACTCAAGGATGAGTATGAAATTCTGGAAGCGGACACAGACGAAAGTGTGATGGAGACATTACAGGATAACGAGGGCAGGATTGCCCTTGTGATCATCAATCTGGAGATGCACAACCTGGATGGCAAAGGTCTGCTGGATCTGTTAAAGGGGAAAGGTCGTTTTGCCAACCCTGTAGTAATGGTCATATCAGACAAGTCGGAAGAGGAGAAGCTCAACTGCCTGGAGAAGGGAGCTTCGGATTTCCTTCGCAGACCATTTAACTCCAGACTTGTGAAGCATCGTATTGACAGCATTCTTCGCTGGAGGAAGGTCATAGTCAGCATGGATGCTTTGAAATACGATAATCTGACGGGATTGTATACAAGAGAAAGCTTTTATAAGAATGTCGAGAAGATACTAAGGAATAATCCCAATCAGCAGTATGATATGATCTGTGGGGATGTGGAGAATTTCAGTGTAATCAATACGCAGTATGGTATCGAGAAAGCAGACCAGCTTCTGCGCTATATTGCGAATTTTTATCGTGCGAACTTTTCAGAGAGAGCGCTATGTTCCAGAATCGGTGCAGATCATTTCGCAATTTTCTGTGAGCATGACTGGGATTATATGAAATATCTGAGCAGTGATATCACGAAAAAGGCAAGACAGAATGCACCGATAGGCAATTGCATCGTGAAATATGGTGTATATGAGAATGTAGACAGAACCCTTCCACCGGCTTTTATCTATGACAGAGCAAGACTCGCATTGAATAAGAGCAAGCACAATTACGGTGTGAAAGTGGCTGTATATGATTTGGAACAGAGTGAAGAGCTGGTAAGGAAGAAATTCATTCTGGACAATATGGAGGAAGCGCTCTCAAAGAAACAGTTTCAGGTCTATTACCAGCCCAAGGTTGGACTGGAGACTGGAAGAGTAGAAGGCGCAGAGGCACTGGTTCGCTGGATTCACCCGAAATATGGATTTATGTCGCCGGATTCCTTTATCCCGGTGTTTGAAGAGAACGGCTTCATCTGGAGGCTGGATTACTATGTTTCTGAGAGAGTATGTCAGAAGATAAGGGAATGGATGGACGAGGGGAAGCCTGTGATTCCCATTTCTGTGAATTTGTCACGCCGTGATTTTGAAAAAGAAGATCTGGTAGAGGATATTTGCAGACTGATTGACCGTTATGAGATTCCTCATCGGTATATTCATATGGAAGTAACCGAGTCTGCCTATACAGAGAACCCTGAACAGGTAATCCACAAGGTAACAGGACTTAGAAAATCCGGATTTCAGATAGAAATGGATGACTTTGGAACAGGATATTCTTCCCTGAATATGCTTAGTGAGCTTCCAATTGACATTCTCAAGCTGGATAAGAGAATGTCTCAGAAGAAGGATGTCCAGCAGAACCAGACGATTTTGAACTTTGTTTTTGGATTGGCACAATGCATCGGGCTGATTACGGTGGCAGAGGGTGTTGAGAATGTTGATATGGTCAATAAGCTCAAGGCGCTTGGATGTGATATGGTACAGGGTTATTATTATGCAAAGCCTCTTCCGGAACATGACTTTGAACAATATCTGAACGATAATTTCAATAGTACGGCTATACCTGATAATAAAGAAAAGGGGCTGTTGAATGTGGAAGATATCGAACAGGAAAGTAACACCCGTATTCGTGCAGACCTTCGCCAGAAGACTGAGATTATCAAAATGATTGACCAGAATATGTCTGTAGGGTTAAAGGGAAGTAATGATGATGAAGAGTTTTCTTTCAGCTATATCGGAGAAGGGCTTCCTAAGATGTTTGGTTATACCTATGATGAATTCATGGAAATGTCGCACGGAACAGCCGTTGGCATGGTGTATCAGGAAGATTTGCAGCAGGCACTTGAAACAGTAGAGCAGAATTTCTCGCAAGGCTTGCAGTATTCGACAAAATACAGGGTAAAGCAAAAAGATGGCAGTTTAAAGTGGGTTCTGGATTCTGGGCAGAAATATCTGGATGAAAATGGAGAGTATCAGATTAACAGCTTTATTACGGACATTGATGACATGCAGAAATTATTAGAACAGATGGAAACTAAAGTATAATATGATAAAATTTCTCAATAACACTTTTTTGCTGGAAAGCTTATAAAAAAACAGGTATAATACTTAGTTAAACGGTAGTATTCATGGCGTCATGAGCATCCGTTTACATAAGATATCATGATTGAGGTGTCAGGAGGAAAATACTATGTTAGATTTTAAGAAATTCAATGGAAAGCACACGGGAATTTTTGCAGCAGGTGTATTATTTGGAACTGCAGGTATTAAGATTTTATCCAGTAAGGATGCAAAGAAAGTCTATACACAGTGTACAGCAGCTGTTCTTCGTGCAAAGGAATGCGTTATGAAGGTAGCAACCAACATTCAGGAAAATGCAGAAGACATCTATGCAGAAGCACAGCAGATCAATGAAGACAGAGCTGCAAAAGAAGCAGAGTATGAAGATGCACAGGAAGAAGTAAAAGAAGCATCTGAAGAAGCAGATGGAGCAGAAGCAGAATAAAACGAGGCATAGAAAATGAGATTCAGAATTGTACATGAAATCAAGGGTCGTATGCGTATTCACGTAAGCCAGAAGCGAATGTCATACGAAGAAGCTGATACATTGCAGTACTATCTGGAGAGTCAGAGTTTTGTTTTGTCTGCCAAGGTATATGAGCGCAATCAGGACGTGGCGGTATGCTATGAAGGCAGCCGTCAGCAGTTGATTGCGCTTTTGCAACGTTTTCAGTATGAAGAGGTTCAGATGCCGGATACAGTGCTTGCACACTCCGGCAGAGAATTGAACAGAGAATATTGGGATAAACTGGTAGGAAGTGTTGTACGCCGAATGGCGAATAAATGTTTCCTTCCCTACTCTGTCAGAACAGTAATTACTACGGTCAAATCCGTAAAATATATCTGGAAAGGCATATGCACACTTGCAAAAGGCAGGATTGAAGTGCCGGTTCTGGATGGTACAGCAATAGCAGTATCAGTTCTTAGGGGAGACTTCGCAACAGCAAGTTCTGTCATGTTCCTTCTTGGAATCGGAGAGATACTTGAGGATTGGACTCATAAGAAGTCTGTAGGAGATCTTGCAAGAAGTATGTCTCTGAACGTCAGCAAAGTATGGCTGGTAACGGAAGAGGGCAGAGAGGTACTTGTAGATGCCAATACGATTACTGCAGGCGACAGAATTGTTGTACACATGGGCAATGTAATACCTTTTGATGGAAAGGTATCAGCAGGCGAAGGTGCTGTAAATCAGTCTTCCCTGACCGGAGAAGGATTACCCGTTATGAAAGCAGCCGGAGGATTTGTCTATGCAGGCACTGTTCTGGAGGAAGGCGAGCTTACCATTGAGGTAAAAGAGGTATCCGGTTCAACGAAGTTTGAGAAGATCGTGACCATGATAGAGGAATCTGAGAAGCTCAAGTCCTCTGTAGAAGGCAAGGCGGCTCATGTAGCAGATAAGCTGGTTCCTTATACCTTACTTGGAACAGGGCTGACTTATCTGATTACCCGCAATACGACGAAAGCACTGGCGGTATTGATGGTTGATTTCTCCTGTGCGTTAAAGCTGGCAATTCCAATTTCTGTTTTATCAGCGATCAGAGAGGCAAATGGTCATCATATTACAGTAAAAGGTGGCAAATTCCTGGAGAAAGTCGCACAGGCAGATACAATTGTCTTTGATAAGACAGGAACTCTTACTAAAGCACAGCCTACTGTTGTGGATGTAGTGTCTTTTAACGGACAGCCCTCCGATGAACTGCTTCGTACAGCAGCTTGTCTGGAAGAACATTTCCCTCATTCCATGGCAAAGGCGGTAGTAAATGCAGCTTTGGAGAAGGGACTTGCCCATGAAGAGAAGCATTCCAAAGTAGAGTATATTGTGGCTCATGGAATTTCTTCTTCTGTAGATGACAGCAAGGTAGTGATCGGCAGCCATCATTTTGTATTTGAAGATGAGCAGTGTACGATTCCAGTTGGCATGCAGGAGCGTTTTGAACAGCTGCGTAATGACTGTTCTCATCTGTACATGGCGATTGATGGACAGCTGGCAGCAGTAATCTGTATTGAAGATCCATTAAGAGAAGAGGCAGCAGATGTAATCAGACAGCTTCGCAGTCTTGGCCTTACCAAGCTTGTTATGATGACTGGCGACAGCGACAGGACTGCAAGAACCATTGCAGCCAAAGTAGGTGTAGACGAGTACTATTCAGAGGTACTTCCAGAAGACAAGGCAAGCTTTGTGGAGAAGGAAAAGGCTCAGGGAAGAAATGTTATCATGATCGGTGATGGAATCAATGATTCACCGGCATTATCTGCGGCAGATGTGGGAATTGCAGTCAGTGATGGCGCTGAGATTGCCAGAGAGATTGCCGACATTACGATTGGAGCAGATGATCTGTCAGAAATCGTAACACTGAAAGAGATCAGCAATGCACTGATGAAACGTATTCACGGCAATTATCGTAAGATCGTTGGTATCAATTCAGGTCTGATCGCACTTGGCGTACTGGGACTGATCCAGCCAACGACCTCCGCATTACTTCATAATACTTCTACTCTGGTTATCAGCCTGGGAAGTATGAAAAACCTGGTAGAAGAGAAGTAATCGCAATAAGCAGATAACAGGTAAAGCATTGCTTACAAAATATATTGAAAAAAGACACAGACATCAAATCATAAAATGATTCATAAAATGATGTACTGTGTCTTTTTTGTATGATTTGGGAGCATCCCAAAGTTTGTGTAAACCTCCAAACTGATGTAAGATATAATTACTC
>CAVBMG010000086.1:0-14114 GCA_963596435.1 Agathobacter sp. | reverse complement strand
CAGTTCGGTGAATGCAGCTTAGGGAGTGATGTTTAGTGTTTCTTAGAACAAAGAACAAATGCTTGCAAGCCAGGCGCAACTGTTTGAGCCCGTAGGGCGAGTTTTGCGCTCGGCTTGTACTCTAAGCATTTGAGATGCAGTTCTTAGAAACTCTTACATCACGTACGTGGCAAAAGAACCGAACTGCCAGACCAGCGGCGTGACTAGAACTTCTTCTTAAACTGAAAGTTGAAGAAAATTACTCTACCGTTCATACGATGCAATAATTTCTTTGCTATCTGCTATTTTATAATCAAGTGTTCCCAAATTACCAATCAAATCAAATGTCATATCTGCATTAGCCTGTAATTCGTCTTCAAGCTTAGATTCAGATGGCTCAACTTTTAGAAAAACTGTTAATCCATAAGGCTCACTTTCCGACTGTATCTCTATACTGTCATATGCGTATCCTTCTGGATAATCTTGACCGCTTACAATATTTATAACATTCGAAGAATCCCCTACATAATCTGTCTTGTACTGCGATAGGTCAGGAACCTCGTAGATTTCTTCTTTTCTTCCACACGAGGAAACTGGCATAATTGATAACACAACTAGAATAATTGCAATTACTTTTTTCTTCATAAAAAATCTCCTCTCCGAACAGTAATATGACACAATCACCCGAATTTTTCAAACACCGATTTACTTAATTTTACAAACGTGAAGTTGTCAGTTAATCACTTGATATCTAACTCTGATATACGAATCATTTAAAACTGTGCAATTGATGAGTTTCAATACACCCAGTTCAGATAATTCATTCTCTGAAATAATGGAACTGCCATCTATTAAAGACGCGGTTTCTTTACCACCAATCAGCACCGGAGCCACAACGACATCAATATAATCAAATAACTTCTCACGGAGGAATAATCCGTTAATCGTTCCGCCGCTTTGGATTGTTAATCTCTCGCATCCATACAATAATTTTAATTCACGAAGAGCATCTTTCAGCGACAGTTCTTCCTGAAAAATGATATGGAGATTGTTTTCCTTAATGTTATAAGCAGGATGATTCTTATTCGATGTAATCAGCACAAACTCCTTGGATTTCTTGCAGAAATATGTTACACCATGCTCGGTCAAATGGTTGTTATCCAATAAGACAAATGAGACAGGAGTCTTATCGGGAAAGGGCTTTTTGTTTACGCCCATCTTTTCTTGCACACGTCCTGTATTAAAAGACCAAAGGTCAGTTGTCTGCTCAATCTCATAATACTGGGGCAGTCCCTCCTTCACCCCATCTATCTTAGGGAAATCCTTATCTACATCTAAATCATCTGATGCACCTGGACTTATCTTTCCATCTAAAGACATAAGCATAAATAGAGTTGTTATTGGTCTATCCATAATGAACCTCCTTAAATCCCTATTCAATGAAGAAAGCTGGCAGCATGCACATAAATATCCATGTAATGCACACCTTCTTTTTCGTATTCATATTCAAAACAGCCAATAATATCATCGCTCACTTTATCTTTAAAATTATTAGCTTGTAAAAAATCCATAATATATTTATATCCTGTGGGTATTCTCTCAAACGGTCTAACCAGTGGTTCTGTTACAGTAATTACTGCGTACTCCCCTTCCCTGTTTTGACCATATTCTACCCCAGGACAATTAGTCTGAAATCCTTCTGGAAGTATATAAGCTGCAACATATCCATGAAGTCCAAATCTACTCTGCAATTCTTGAGACACAAAAGGAAAATCCCATCCAATCAATTTTGCATTGGGGTCTGCTGCTACTAAACCGCTTACCTTTCCCCAATTCCTCATGTAATTTTGCACATCAGGCTCTGGATTGGGCGAAATCATTACATAACTTGCCATTTTGAAGGCAGGCACTTTTCTAACTTTAACTTCTGAATAAATTTCATTCTTAGAAGACATATTCTCTCTTACCAATTCATCCAGTTTACATGAAAATGCAGAACAAATTTCAACAAGTTTACTAAGCTCTGGAGTAACTTCATCTGCTTCCCACCTTGAAACAGTTTGTCTCGTAATGTCCATTTTTTCAGCAAATTGTTCCTGCGTCAGTTTGTTCAACTTGCGTAAATATTGTATATTAGTTCCTAAACTCATAAATTCGTCTCCAATCGTTATTTTCGTTGTCAACTATCAGCCAATAGATATTTATACTACAGATTCCGCTTCGTAATCTGTTATAACTATAGCACACGAAACTATACATCAAAACCAAACAAACTGTGCATTTTTGCAGAGTTTGGTAACATAGGCTTTACATTTACGCATTTCACTCCATTTCTACAATGGACGAGCTGGTCCACCAGCTCTAGTTACTTAGACTTCTATTTCCGAACTCTCCGAACTTTCTGAGCTTTCAGGGATCTCTGGCAGCTCGCCTTGTGCCTGCGTATCATTTGCTACTCCTTCCGGGTCGTATTCTCCGCCTTCTTCATCCCAGAGGGAATCATATTCCTTCTGCTTTTTCTTCATGGAAGCCATAATCATCTGCGCCTGCTTCGCTCTCGCATACATGTCACTGTCATATTCCATGACCTTCTTCTCATCCGTATAGGGCACTTTATCTCCTGCACACATTCTGGCAACTGTAGTCATGATCTTACCAATCGTTGCCCCCAATCCTGTCTCCGGATCTGCCAGCGCTCTGGCATTCTCTGCATTGGACGCATTACACCACTGCTCTTTCAGCCCATCCAGTACACTTTCATACTTATCAAAATTGCTCTTTGCTTCATCATATGAAAGCTGGAGCTGATCTACCTTCTGCGACCATTCCTCACTATCGCTGTGCTCTGCCTTCTCCTTTGCCTCTTTTAATTTCTTATAAATCTGATTCTGGTTGTCATGCAACTGATTACGATATGCCTGATACTTTGGAATTGCTTCACCTAACTTCATACTCTGCTCACTATACCTTTCTGGCATCTGCGAATTTGTGCCTAGCACAAATTTGCCGTGTGAAAAATCTTCCATATATGGATTTTTCACACTATCCTCCATGATTTCACCTGTTCAAATCCATTTGCAGTTACCGTTCACTCGTACCTAA
The DNA here is from genome assembly GCA_963596435.1 of Agathobacter sp. GTDB lineage: Bacteria > Bacillota > Clostridia > Lachnospirales > Lachnospiraceae > COE1. Next base: position 11,033 of record CAVBMG010000086.1, on the reverse strand, counting down.
TAATACTATAGTATATATCGGTCAAAACTTCCCTATTAACAACCGTCTAGCTTCATAGTATAATTGTTTCAAAACCACTGTTTAGTCTCTTGCGAAACGCACAATTCGTCACTTGTCCCATACACGTTTCGCAAGTACCTGAATTATTTAGACATTTGTGAAACACAATATTATGAATACAGAAGTGTACAGATTTAACAAATGCATAAACAGACACTGTGCAGCCGTCGGTACTTAGGTGGTCAAATAGCGTAGCTATTTTAGCACCTTATGTACCGTTACGAGCTGCAGTGTAGCGAGAGCGGGTCTGTGTTGCATTGTTAAATCTGCACACTTCGTGCCATTCACTATCCTTGTTTCGCAAGTACCTAAAATTATTTATTCCCCCAAAGGAGATTTCACCCCATGACTTCACTAAACACAGAATATAAATTATTAGAAGAAATCCTCGCAGACCTGATTCTGGAAGAACAGGCTAAGCTTGGCTACCGTAAAGAAAGCATACGTTTCTACTTTCCGCTAAGCTCCCTCAGACACATATTCAAGAACACCTCCAATGCTGATGAAATGCAGTCTCTGCTGGCTGATTTTCCAGCCTTTATGCAGGCACACTATGGTGCGGTCAACGTCAGTCATCGCATGGAACGCTTCTGCTTCCAGTTATCAGAACAGGCATCCGAATATGTACATCTGCATAAAGATCCTGATGACTTCATCCTGCAATTAGTTGCCCTGATGTCCAATCATGGCACTACCATGTCGCAGATCATAGAACTATTCCACAAGCAGCCCTGTGATTGCATCATTGAGGATATCACTGACGGCGAATTTGATACCGCCATTCACTTCATTGATTCGACTGACCGTTATTACTACTGCTTCAAGGATGAGGGCTGTCATATCATTTATCACCGTTTCTTACCGGAAGATTATGCAGAACTGCTCTAAACCATAAGAAAGGCAGGGAGTTCTAAATATATCTCCCTGCCTGCACATTCCACATTTTGCTGTATTTTCCACCTGAATTTAACAATTCCTCATGGGTTCCATGTTCTATGATTCTTCCATTCTCCATCATATAAATGCAGTCTGCATCTCTGGTAGTCGAAAGTCTGTGGGAAATAAAGATCACAGTCTTGTCCTCTGCAATCTGGTGAATCGCCTGATTCAACTGATACTCCGCCATAGGGTCCAAAGCACTGGAAGGCTCATCCATAATCATCACCGCCTTATTACGATAGAAGGAACGCGCAATTGCAACCTTCTGCCCTTCTCCCCCTGACAGATTCACTCCCTGCGCTTCAAATTCTGTCGTCAACGGTGTGTCGATCTGGTATTTCAATTTATAATCATCCACTGCGAATCTGGCGCGGTGCAATGCCTTTTCCACCTGATACGTTTCTTCTTTAGAATGTTCACACACATCCATCACTACATTTTCCCTGATTGTTGCTGCATACATCTTATAATCCTGAAAAACGGTACCAAAATCACCCTGATAGTCTTTCAGACGAAACTCCTGAATATTCCTGCCATTCCTTCTGATCTCGCCGCCCGTCGGATCATAAAGCCGCAAAAGCAGTTTTACAAGGGTCGATTTGCCAGCGCCGTTATACCCGACAATTGCAATCTTCTGCCCTTTCCTGATCTGCATATTGATGTCATGCAGAATCTCTCTGCCTCCCTGTGTATAAGCAAAAGACACATTCTCCAGCGTGAGTTCTTCAAATTCCTCCTGCAGGCTTTCCTCTCCATCCTTTATCTTCACCTGGTACCCAAGGAAAGAACGTATCTTACCGATAAAAGTGCTGTTCATCTCCAACTGTGGAGCCAGTTCCGCCAGCTTATTGCCGCGCTTACTCATATATCGAACCATGTTGTTCAATATTACAATCCCGCTGAGTGTCACACCGCCATAAGCCTGATATACAAATATCAATATCGGCAGATAGATTGCATATATGATGAAATTACCCGACAGATAATCCTTAATAAATCCATAGATGGCAAGTCTGCGCCCATAATGCCGGTTCAACTGTGCAAGCTCCTCATTACAATCCTGAAAATCCTGCATTAACATATCGCCAATCTTCTTGTTGATACGCAATTCTTTCGCATAATCATGAAGATAAAAGACTCTATGCTGATATTTGCGCTTTCTTTCACTGATATTTGCATCCAGCTTCTTGTTCGTAACTAATCTGTAGTATGCCCTGCTTGACCAGAATTTGGATAAAAAGCAGACAAACACCACGATCAGACTCGCCCAACTGTTCACGCTCAGATATACAAAATCAATCAACAGACAGGTGACATACCGAATCACACTGTAGCTGTCATCATAGAAACGGTCAATGCACTGATTCGCCTGCGTCGTAGACAATATAAATTCATTATAATACTGCGGGTCATCATAGCAGGCAATGTCCACAGCTTTGGCTTTTTCATAAATGCGCGCCTGCAGCTTCTGATACAGCAGCGGCTTGATCTTCGTTGTTGACCAGTAGAAATAGATGGAGCTGCATAATTGATGAAAAGCCAGTAAAACCACCATTCCTACTGTCATGACAAGAACTCTTGAAAAATCCCGGTTCTGCTCTGCTGCATCCAGATTATAGCCGATCCATACTGTATGCTCCAGGAAAATAAATATCTCAAGCCCCACGCAGATGACGATATGATACAGAAAATGCAAGGGAGAAGCTTCCATACAGAACTTCACCATATACCACTGATTTCTGATTGTTTCTTTCACAGTGCTTCCCCCTTTCTGTGTTGTGTAAATATACTGCCGCTCAGCCAGTCCTCTTCCTCTGCTGCCTGATAGTTCTTCGCCTGTGTTGCATACATCTTCGCATAGCTGCCTTTTAACTGCATCAGCTCCTGATGTGTTCCTCGCTCAACGATCCTTCCCTGATCCAACAGATAGATTTTCTGTGCAGACTGGGTGGAAGATAATCTATGTGAAATAAATATTAATATTCTGTTCTGTCCGGCTTTTGCGATACTTTCATAAAGCTGATGCTCCGCAATCGGGTCAAGCGCACTGGAGGGTTCATCAAATACCAGCACCTGCCTGTCCGATGCAAACGCCCTCGCCGCCAGTATCTTCTGATACTGCCCTCCCGACATAACCACGCCATCATCAGCAAATTCTTTCGTCAGTATCGTGTCAATGCCTTTTTCCAACTGTTGCACAGCATCCTCGATACCTGCCAGCCGCAGTGCTTTGTCAATGACATCTTCATCAGCAGGCGCACTCCGCTGCATCGTCACATTGTCCCTGATAGATCTGGCAAATATCCTGCCATCCTGAAAGGCACAGGCGTACAGCTTACGATATGCCGCCAGATTATACTTCCTGATATCAATGTCATTGACGAGAATCACTCCCTCCGTTGGGTCATAGAGTCTCAAAAGCAGCTTCACCAGAGTCGTTTTACCTGCTCCATTAAACCCTACCAGTGCACAAGTCTCCCCAGCATTGATTCGGAAACTGACATCCTTCAATATCATCCTGGAATCCTTGTAACCAAAGCTTACATTTCTGAACTCAATGCTGCGAATCTCTCCCTCCGGCATGATTCCATCCCAGTCCTCAGGCAGTTCAGGTTCAAATTCCAGAAATTCCTTCAGATTGGCAATGAAAAAGGTATTTTTATAATTGCTGATCAATGCCTCTGTAAAATCTATCAGTATGCCCGATATCGTGACCATCAGGCTGCTCAGTACGGTAAACTGTGCCATTGTCAGGCTTTTCGTCACCAGTGTGCGATAGATTCCATAGAACAATACCCCTTCAAAAATAGAAGTATAAGACAGGAACAGATATGCCCAGCCATATAGAATGCTCTTTTTCTTATAACTGTCGATTACCTGCAGAGTACTGTCCACTGAAGCCTTATGTTTACGTTCCATGATTCGAAAGATATTCGTCAATCGGATGTCCTTTGCATAATCTGCCAGATGAATCATTCGATTCACATAGTCAGCGATTCTCTTATACACCACCGTATCTTCATAAATCTGATAACTGATCTTATTCAGTGCTGTTGCAAATACAAAATTCCCGATAACAGGCGCTATCATAAAAAGCAGAATCCACCTGTCTACACGAAGCATCATCCCCCACGATACCACAACAGCCACCGCTCCCATCAGAATCGACCATATATTATCTATTGTAGTAATCAGCCTGGTATCTGCATCCTCCAGTGCCATCATATATTTATCATAGAACTTCGTATCTTCGAAGCACGAAAGAGAAGCATTCTGTGCCTTGGCATATATCCTCTCATAAAGCCCCTGATAAATATCAATATCCGTTTCCGGCTTCACACAGTTCTCATACCAGCTGTTGAACATGCCAACCAGTGAAAAAACACATACTGTTCCTGCAATGAACCACATAATCTCCTGAAAGGAAAAGCCATTCTCCAGAAAATACACGATTTGCTTTATGAAAATCCCGGAAAAGAACAACCAGTCAAAATAATGCAGAAAACGGAATATTGCCGCACATGCAACTCTTTTCCGGCTTAATTCTTTCGCCAGTCTCATAATATATCGGTTCAGTTTCACCATATCCATCATACCTTTCCTGTTTCTACAGCTATCTTACCATACCTGTTCTGTTTTGTATTGATGTGGGTTTGAAACGGGGTACTTTGTCCCTGAAATGCGGTTGTGCCAGTGTATTCCATACGTTATAATGAGTTTAATGGGGGATGTACAAATATGATTAAAATTGCAATATGTGATGATGAAATGACTTTTGTGGATAAAATCAATACTCTGATCTCTGAATGGTCTGCACAAAACCAGTATTTTTCCGTAATTCAGACTTTTTCCAATGGTCAGAATCTGATCTATGATATAGAAGATGGACAACATTATGATCTGGTGATTCTGGATATCGAAATGCCTGCCATAAACGGCATGGAAGTCGCAGATGCTATCCGCAGGTTACTTCCTGACATTCTTGTCATTTTTGTAACTTCTCACACAGAATATGCCCTGGATGCTTACGAACTGTCTATTTTCCGATATATCTCCAAGTCTGATCTGGAGGATAAGTTACGGCATGCCTTTCTGGATGCCGTGAAACTCATACAGATACAGCAGAATGACTCCTATATTATTCAGAATCAGAACCGGCTGGAACGCATCCCCTGCAAAAATATCATGTATATTACACATGAAGGGAAGAACAGCCTTTTCATGACAAATCTACCAAACGATTCTGTGTACAGGGAGCGCAAAACCATTCAGCAAGTCTATCAGGATCTGGATCATAATGCCTTTTTCCTGATTGACAGGGGCTGCATCGTAAACCTGACACAGATCATAAGTGTGAAAAACAACGAATGTATTCTAAACGGCAATATCCACTTGCCCGTCAGCCAGGCTCGTATGCGCCCACTCAAGGAATGTCTGTTGACCTTCTGGCAATCCAATCTATAAAGGCAGGTATACAATTGATAGAAAATAAAAAAGGAAATAAAAATAAAAAGTTACTGATACAGACCAATCAGGCTCTGGAAGCCCAATGCAAAATCCTGCGGGAGACTTATAATGCCAATGAAGCACTTTACCACGATATGAAGAACCATTTACAGGCAATTTACTTTCTGGCAGAGAAAAATCATGACACGCAGATTCTGGAATATATCTCACAGATTTCCCAGGAGATACAGGAGTGCACTCCTTACGTTTCGACAGGTGTTGATATCGTAGATGCCATCATCAATCACAAAAGACATCTCGCTCTGGAAAAGGAAATCTCCTTTGAAGCCAATGTAGAGCTTCCTGTTAATACGGGAATTGCTTCTGATGATTTCTGCGTGATTCTCTCAAATCTGCTCGATAATGCACTGGAAGCGCTTACCAGACAGCCGCAGCCTGACAGTACGCTCCACCTTACGATACGCCGCATTCATCAGTTCCTGCTGATACAGGTGACGAATCCCTGCCCCGACAATATCTCCACCAGAACCTCCAAGGCTGATAAACGTCATCACGGCTGGGGACTGAAAAATGTCAGGAAAATCGTCCAAAAATATCATGGCAGTCTCGAATATAAAGTAGAGAACCATTCCTTTGTCGTTACTGCCATGTTATTCTTTGATTGATAATCTATTCTTTTTCCAGCAGCTTCTGATAACTTGCATCCATGCCGATTGTCCCCAGCGGTGCTGTAATCAGTATCGCCAGTACAGCCACGGAAAGCACGATCTGTCCACAGGCTAAGCCCATTGCCATCGGCACAGAACCGATAGCTGCCTGTACGGTTGCCTTTGGCAGATATGCAATGATGCAGAAGAGTCTTTCCTTTACATTAAGCTGCGTACCAACCATACACAGCATAACACCAACTGCGCGGAACAACAGCGCTATTCCAATCATCACGACTGCAACAATACCCGCATTCATCGTGTAACGGATATCTACCGCAGCTCCTACCAGTACGAATAACAACACCTCTGCTGCAAGCCACAGCTTACCGAATTTCTCAGACAATCTCTTCGATACGAATGTCGTGCTGCGCAGCTTCAATACACATGCCATTGCTACCACTGCCAGTAAACCGGATATGGATACAATGCCTTTTGCCCAAGTCTCTATCGCCATCAGCAGGAAAGCCACACCCAGCACTATAGAAATCGGGATGTTCACAAAATCCATCACCTGAACACTGCCGCCCTGCGCCATGCCAGAAAAAGTAGAGAATAATACGATTACGAAAATATCATCACAGGATGCTCCCGCCAGAATCATCTGTGGAATGCTCTTCTTCGTGCCATATTGAGTCTCCATAAGCTGTACCATACGTGGCACGACCACTGCCGGAGATACGGCTCCCAATACTGCCCCCATAACTGCTGCTTCAACTCTCGAAACACCAAGAATCGCCGGTGCAAACAGCACATACGCCAGTATTTCGAAGCTGGCTGGCACACATGCCATCATAACTGCCGGTCTGCCTACCTTTTTCAAATCAGCCAGATTCAGGGAAAGACCTGCTTTGATCAGAATAATAATCAGTGCAATCTGACGAAGCTGTGATGATATCCCAAGAATTGATTCATCCAGCCAGTTCAACGCATACGGTCCTAACAGAATACCCGTAAGCAACATTCCAATGATACGCGGCAGCTTCAACCTCTGACAGATTGCCGCTATTGCCAGTCCCACCAGGAAAATAAGTGCAAGTGAAGTCAACATACTAATTCCTCCTAAAAACAAATAAAGCTGATAACCCTGTGAATATTCACAGAAGTCATCAGCTTATAATAAGCGGTTCAGGTTTCCCAAGGGAGAACTTCATTCCCTAACTGTAGTTATAGTACCCTATCCGATTTCTTTTGTAAAGTATTTTCTAATAAAATAATTCCAACTACTAACAGAATCGGGAACACGATACCGGCAAAAATGCCTTTTTTCAAATTGTCAGAAGCGATTCCTGTAACAAAGCCAACCAGAGTCGGTCCACCGGAGCAGCCTACATCACCAGCCAATGCCAGCAGCGCAAACATTGCAGTACCGCCATTTCGTAGTGCTGCAGATGCCTTGCTGAATGTTCCAGGCCACATGATACCTACGGATAATCCACAGATAGAGCAACCAATCAAGGACAACAGCGGCGATGGTGACAGCGAAATGCACAAATAGGATATGATACAAAGGACACTGCTTCCCAACATGAATTTATCCAGGTCGATTTTATCTCCAAACTTGCCATAGAACGCTCTGGCACTTCCCATCAATATGGCAAAAGACATAGGTCCGGCAAGATCACCTATCGTCTTGCTGACTCCCAAGCCCTGCTCCGCAAAAGTGGATGCCCACTGGCTCACAGCCTGCTCACTGGCTCCTGAACACACCATCATGAGCATTAATATCCAGAAGATTTTGCTCTTGCACAGCTCACGCATGGACATTCCTGTCTCGCCCTCTTCAATCAACGGTGCAATCGGTGTCTTGCAGAATACGACTCCATTCACAACAGGAATAATCACCCATATGATCGCCAGTACGCGCCAATTACTGATTCCAAATATCTTGAAGAAAAGTGTGGACAGCAGTACCACGCCCACATGTCCCCAACAATAGAAAGAATGCAGCAGACTCATTGCCTTTTCCTTATTCTCACTGGGGCAGCTCTCCATAATAGGACTAATCAACACTTCTATCAGCCCTCCGCCGATTGCATAAATAATAACTGCAATCAGAAGCCCTGCTAATGCATTTGGCAGTAAATCCGGTAAAATCACAAGCCCCACCAGACCTGCTGCCGCAAATATATGCGCCAGTACAATAGACACTCTGTAACCTATCTTATCAACAAACTTGGCTGATAACAGGTCCACCAGCAACTGAATGCCAAAATTGAATGTAATCAGCATTGTGATCTGACTCAGCGGTATCTGATAGGTGCTTTCAAAAGTCAGAAACAATAAAGGAACAAAATTGTTGACAATCGACTGTACAATATATCCAACGAAGCAGGCGTACATTGTTTTCTGATACTTATCTTTCATGTGTAATTCCTCCTCATGCAACACTAATAGCATACTATCACCATTTGCATTGTTTGTAATTGCACTTTTCCACTTTTTTATGGTACAATATCACCAATCATTTTATATATGAAAAAGAGGTACTTTCATGCAGAGCATACAGACCACAGACGATCTTCGCGAAACCACTCCACATGGTTTTCCCGATTTTCCTTTAAAATACTATTTAGACGATACCAGAGAATATTACAATCATGAGATCAACTGGCATTGGCACAAGGAATTTGAAATCTGCTATATCTCACAAGGCTCCATTACCTGTTACGTAGATCAGCATTCCTTCACTCTCCATGCTGGTGACGGTCTTTTCATTAACAGCGGTATATTACACCGATTCACTTCCGATGAATACGGAGTTATGCCAAATGTCGTATTCTCACCTGCTTTTATCGCACCTGCTGACAGTTTGATCTATCAGAAATATGTTGCACCCATAGAAAATGCTGCCCTTCCTTATCTGCTTTTAAAAAGAGAAGAGGCATGGCAAATCCAGATTGCGGGGCTATATGACCAGATGTTCCACCTTTTATCCCAAAAAGATTATCATGAGCTGCTTATCCGAAATCTTCTATGTGAAGCCTGGTATATCATGATACAGCATTTATCAACTGACCAGCTTACGCCTAGGAACTCTGCACCCATTAACCACGCTGGTAACTGCATCCCTGTTATGCTCCAATATATACAGACTCATTATGCAGACAGTATTTCTCTTACAGATATCGCCAATACTGCAAACGTCAGCAAGAACACCGCTCTTCGTTATTTTCAGGAAAATATCGGTATCTCGCCCATAGATTATCTGATTCAATATCGTATTGGCATTGCCTGCAGACTGTTAAATGAGACCAACGATAAAATAGCCCATATTGCCGCCAATACAGGCTATGACAATACGAGCTACTTTTGCCGATTATTCAAAAAATATGTTGGGATGTCTCCTGCACAATACCGCTCCAGGAAAGTATCACATTAGTTGTTATTATTAGCTGTAGCGGCTGCACTGGCTGTAATCGCTGCACACATTGCCGCCTGCTGCGCTACGATCAGTGATATGACGCCGTTCACAGCAGCACTCTGCATCATTTTGTCATTGATATAATCCTGCTGTGCGATCATCCCTGCATACATCAGACGCTGTTTTGCAGATATACTACTAAAGAAGCCAAAGCCCTTTTGCTCAGATAACCACTGGTCGATCTCTACCATCGCTGCTACGATCTCATCCTGATTACCATCAGCCATGGCAAGGACGCCCAATGTTGGCAATTCATAGCTTGTTCCATATTTATGCTCTGCTTCCTTCAACTTCTGAAATAATTCCATGGTTCTCTGGCATTTGATCTTCGGTTCGCCATCACACATTGCCAACACATGACTCAAAGACTGCACCGCATTAGAAGAAAAGAAGTTACTCTTGAGAATTTTATAACACTCTTCTGCATCTCCAAGCAGCACTTCATCTGGCTTATCCAGCAGTGCCATCAATGCACAGAAAGTACTGTCCTCCCCTGAGGTCAGGAAAGGATGATCTGCCCTCATCTGCTTATAAATTCTCCGGGTTCTCTGTGCCAGCTCTGCGTATCTTGCCTCGTCTGCATACTGTGCAATGATCATTGCCGCTATCGGCAGATATACGGAACTCATAAATTCTTCCTTCAACAGATCATACACCTTCAATCCACGCTCCATAAGCAACTGCGGGTTCTCATTTGCCGCAAGCATAGCCACGATCATGGGCTTCGCCGTACTCTTGAAATTAGAAAAAATACCGGTGTTTCTTTTCAGGATATCCTTGCATTGAAGCAGCACATCTTCATTGGCGGTCTGCTCCTTATTAATAAAAATACCTGCGCAGGCAAGATGAGTCAGCCCATCCTCCCATGCAAATGTACTCTTCATGGTTTCCTTGTTTTTAATCAGATTCTTACATCTTGCTAATGTTCTCTCATTCATTCGCTCTCTTCCTCCTGGGGTTTATTCGTCAGGGCATTGCCTGATTTCTTCGCTTATTTTCTTCGCTTGTTTTCCAACGAGTTCAAACATTAATATATTAACACATTTTTTTGTTTCAGTGATTACTCCTCTATCATATTTAAAATTTTTCGTACTTCCTCGGACTGCATTAGCATCCGCATCTTTTCATTACCACTCTCAATCTCCGGCTTACCACATCTAAGACTATTTGGATGCTCTGAAATGCAGCAATCCTCATACCAACATTCCCCCATGGATACTCCTTTTATTGACCACTTTTCATTTTCTGTTAATTCTCCAGCTAAGTGAATATTCTCGTGCGGTAACACCGCAAATCCGGCAGGCGGTAAACCGCCTGTCCGGTAATGCGGAAACCGCTTATGCGAGTTTACTCGCGTAATGTTTTATCCAGACCATATACCTCTCGCATGGATCTGTCATGCTCTGCATCAATGCTTGTGATGTTGATCTGATAAC
>CAVBMG010000085.1:0-14562 GCA_963596435.1 Agathobacter sp. | reverse complement strand
AAAGGTGCAGAGATAGAGAGGATTATGAATTAGAGCAGAAATATCTGCATGATACCATAGCTCGGCAGGAGAGTATGCTTGCGCAGAAAGACAATATGCTTGCACGGCAAGCAGTTGAACTTGAAGAAATGCAAAAGAAAATACAAGAGCTTACCCAAGCACTTGAAGATAAATAGAAAGGATGACCTTATGGACAACGAATTTATTTCATTTACAATTTCCAAACAGAAGAACATTGCATTGATTGCGCATGACAGCAAGAAGAAGGAAATGATCGAGTGGTGCAGTGAGAATAAGGATATTCTCCAGAGGCATTTCCTGTGTGGAACGGGTACAACGGCGAGAATGATCGCTGATAAGACAGGACTTCCGGTGAAGGGATATAACAGTGGCCCTTTGGGTGGAGACCAGCAGATTGGTGCGAAGATTGTAGAGGGGAAGATTGATCTGGTTATTTTCTTCTCTGATCCTCTGGCAGCACAGCCTCATGACCCGGATGTGAAGGCATTGCTTCGTATTGCACAGGTGTATGATATTCCTATCGCAAATAATCGTTCGACCGCAGATTTTATTGTACATTCTGAGTATATGAATGAGGAATATGTTCATAAGGTAATGAATTTCCATAAGAATATAGAAGATAGAGTAAACTCTATGAAATAAGATGAAAGGGCAGGAGCTGACAGTTCCTGTCTTTTTTGTTTTTATGACTTATTGATAACTATTGAGAAAATTAATACTTGAAATATACCCCTATAGGGTATATAATACACATGCAATGAAGAAGAAAGGAGCATGATTCGTGGAAAAAGACAAAGAAGTTACTGAAACTTCAGAATGTTGCTGCTGTCATAAGACGAAGGAGCGTTCTGAGAAGGAATATAAGGATCTTTTAAATCGCCTGAGCCGTATAGAGGGACAGGTGCGAGGCATTAGGGGCATGGTAGAGAAGGATGCATACTGCACGGATATTCTGGTGCAGGTGGCAGCTGTGAATGCAGCTCTTAACAGTTTTAACAAGGTATTGCTTGCCAACCATATTAAAACCTGTGTTACGAGGGATATTAAGGAAGGCAAGGAAGAGACAGTAGATGAGTTAGTCACAGTTTTGCAGAAGCTGATGAAATAACTTGTAGTATTTTATGAATGGAGGACGAGAATATGGGAAATATAATTGTAATTGTAGTTATTGTAGTCATTGCTTTTTTTGCAGTACGCAGCAGTATGAAGCATTTCAAAGGTGAAGGCGGATGCTGCGGTGGAGGCGGCAGTGATGAGAAGGTAGAGAAGAAAGTGCTGACCGGTCAGAAGCTTGGTGAGAAGATCATTCATATTGATGGAATGCACTGTGATAACTGTAAGAACAGTGTAGAACGTCAGATCAATAAGATTGATGGGGCATCAGCTACGGTGAATCTGCGTAAGAAGATTGCGGTAGTAGAATATGACAGAGAGCTTGATGATGAAGATCTTCGCAAGGCAGTAGAGCGTCTGGACTTTAAGGTAACAGGAATTGAGAATAAGCAGTAGGAACGGAGGAACTATACATGGAACAATATACGGTAACGGGCATGAGTTGTGCGGCATGCTCAGCCCGTGTGGAGAAAGCCGTGTCAAAGGTAGAAGGTGTAACGAGCTGTTCAGTCAGCCTTTTGACAAATTCAATGGGAGTGGAAGGCTCTGCATCACCGGAAGCAATTATTAAGGCAGTAGAAGATGCGGGATATGGCGCATCACCTAAAAGTACAGCCAGAGAGCATCACAGTTCAATGGATATGGCAGCTGCTGAGGAAGCACTCAAGGATAAGGATACACCGCTTTTAAAGAAGCGTCTCATTACATCACTTGTATTTTTACTGGTATTGATGTATTTTTCCATGGGACATATGATGTGGGGATGGCCGCTGCCGACAGTCCTTCAGGATAATCATGTAGCTATGGGACTGATACAGATGTTACTTACGATTGCAATTATGGTCATCAATCAGAAATTCTTTATCAGTGGATTCAAGAGCCTGGCACATAGAGCACCTAATATGGACACGCTGGTGGCTCTTGGAGCAACAGCAGCTTTTGTATACAGTACTTATGCACTGTTTGCCATGACAGATGCACAGGTCAGAGGCGATATGGATGGTGTCATGGCGTATATGCATGAGTTCTATTTTGAATCGGCAGCCATGATACTGACATTGATTACAGTGGGTAAAATGCTGGAAGCACATTCTAAGGGAAAGACAACAGATGCACTCAAAGGTTTGATGAAGCTGGCGCCTAAAACTGCTGTAGTTGTCAGAAATGGGGAAGAAGTAGAAGTACCTGTTGACGAAGTGAGCAAGGGTGATATCTTTGTTGTGAGACCGGGTGAGAATATACCGGTGGATGGTATTGTCCTGGAGGGCAACAGTGTGGTCAATGAATCAGCATTGACAGGTGAGAGTATCCCGGTAGATAAGGCTGTAGGGGATAAGGTATCAGCAGCAACGCAGAATCAGTCCGGCTATATCCGCTGTGAAGCGACCAGAGTAGGTGAGGACACAACTCTTTCCCAGATCATTCAGATGGTCAGTGATGCAGCAGCGACTAAGGCGCCTATCGCCAAGGTGGCAGACAAAGTATCTGGAGTTTTCGTGCCGGCGGTCATTACGATTGCAGTTATTACAACACTGATCTGGCTTCTTGCTGGAGAAAGCTTTGGATTTGCATTGGCAAGAGGTATTTCAGTACTGGTAATCAGTTGTCCATGCGCACTGGGACTGGCAACTCCTGTAGCTATTATGGTCGGTAATGGAGTAGGAGCAAAGAACGGTATCATGTTCAAGACGGCAGTTTCCCAGGAAGAGGCTGGTAAGGTTGAGATTGTTGCACTGGATAAGACAGGAACAATTACAAGTGGAGAACCGAAAGTAACAGATATGATACCCGCAGAGGGTATTTCACAGGAAGAGCTTTTGAGACTGGCATATGCGCTTGAGAGTAGGAGTGAACATCCACTAGCCAGAGCAATTGTAGATTATGCGAAGGAAAAGGGTGTACAGACATCAGAGATTACAGATTTTGAAGCCTTAACAGGGAATGGTGTGCAGGCAAAACTGAATGGCAGCAGGCTTTTAGGTGGTAGCTTCAAGTTTATGAAGAGTCAGCTGTCTATCCCTGAATCAGCACAGTCACAGTATGAGAAGCTGGCAGGAGATGGTAAGACACCGCTTTTCTTTGCAAAAGATAATCAGTTTCTGGGAATTATTGCAGTAGCGGATGTAATCAAAGAAGACAGCCCACAGGCGGTTCGTGAATTGCAGAATATGGGAATCCGCGTGGTGATGCTGACAGGTGATAATGAACGTACTGCCAAAGCAATTGGTGCACAGGCGGGCGTAGATGAAGTCATTGCAGGCGTGTTGCCGGATGGTAAGGAGAGCGTAATTCGTAAGCTCAAGGAACAGGGTAAGGTTGCCATGGTTGGTGATGGAATCAATGATGCACCGGCTCTCACCAGAGCAGATATGGGTATTGCCATTGGCGCAGGAACAGATATTGCAATTGATGCAGCAGACGTGGTTCTGATGAAGAGCAGATTGAGTGATGTTCCGGCTGCGATTCGTCTAAGCCGTGCTACCTTACACAATATTCATGAGAATCTGTTCTGGGCATTCGCCTATAATGTAATAGGCATCCCGCTGGCAGCAGGTATCTGGATTCCACTGTTTGGATGGCAGCTTAATCCTATGTATGGCGCAGCAGCAATGAGCCTGTCAAGCTTCTGTGTTGTAACGAATGCACTCAGACTGAATCTGGTTAAGATTCATGATGCATCTCATGATAAAAAGGTAAAAAACAGAAGTCATCAGGCTTCTGCAACAATAAATCAAATGGAGGACAATTCAATGGAAAAGACAATGAAAATCGAAGGAATGATGTGTGGACACTGTGAAGCAAGAGTAAAGAAAGCATTAGAGGCACTTCCACAGGTAACAGAGGCACAGGTAAGCCATGAAGCTGGTACAGCAGTTGTAAAGCTGAATGCAGAAGTATCCAATGAAGAACTGACCAAAGCTGTAGAAGAACAGGATTACAAGGTAACATCTGTAGAATAATGAAATCATTGCGAAAAGCCAGGATTTCTGATATGCTTTTCCTATGGAAAGCGAATTGAAGAAAATCACAGATAACGTAGTGGAGGATATTCCAGGCAGTCTGTTTACCTGCTTTTATAATGGACAGGAAGTCAGATTGTGGGCGTGTTCTCCCGAATATGTAGAGCTTAGAAGTGCAGACAGACTTGCATCACCTTGCAGGAGTCTGCACTTTTCCTGCTATAGAGGCAGCATGGGTTCTTATGAGACAATAGAGATAGCGGATATGCAGGACATATCCATGATACAGGAGAAGGAATTACCCTTCTCTTGTTTGCGTACTGAGGATAACAGTTGTAAGGCATGGAGTATGACTTTACATATAGAAAATGCAGCATACAGGGATATGTTTCAGTTTGTTACGAAACAGTACTATAACTATATCTTATTGCGAAGCGAAAGTTATGATAATACATTTTCACAGGAGCTGGTTGGCTATCCGGCAGACAGGGATGATTGCTATGCCAATTCTTATGAAGAATGGAGAAGAGAGAGGCTGGAACGCAGTCAGATAAAGGAAATACAAAACAACGTCATTTCCAGTGGTCTGGAGCTGGTGCAGTCTCTGGATAACCAGGAAGCATATCAGACATATCTGAATCAACAGAATACGAAAAATGACACATGTGTCGATAATAGATTATATATTGGTAATCAGTATTGCCATAACCTGTTCCCTGACAGGCGTATTTTACGGGCATTGCTGGATAAAGCTTATAATGAACATAGAAAAGTAACGCTTGTAACCACATATCTGAGGCAGAGTATGATACAGCAGACCAAAGATTGGCTACAGGATGTATATGAGTGGTGCGTTGCACATGATTTCCCTATGGAAGTGATTGTGAATGACTGGGGAATGTTTTCTTTATTAGAAGGAAAAGAAAAACACCTGACGCCGGTGATTGGTCTTTTGCTGAATAAGAGGCGGAAAGACCCAAGGTATGTTTATAAAACAGGATATCAGCAGAACCTATCGCAAATGGCAGGTAATCAACTGAATCAGACTCTGTTTGTACGATACCTTCAGGAGAAAGGTGTTCAAAGGGCAGAATACGAGGCGTGTGGTTATCCCATGGAATTATCCAGGGGCTTGCCATATAAGACATTGCATCTGCCAATATATCAGACCAATACATCACAATATTGTCCGCTTTATGCATTATGCAGGAATGGGAACAGAGCGAGGCAGCATTTTGTGACAGAGTGTCCCCAGTATTGTAAGGATTATGTCTGTCTTTATCCTCAGCATTTGAACCTGGTAGGCAGATATAATTCCCTTTTTGCATTGGATGAAGGGATAACGCAGGAGCTGCTTGCACAATATATCAGACAAGGAGTAGACCGGATTGTGTGGAATCTATAAGGGATGGTGAAAAGATGAAAATTACGGCAGGCATGGGCTCAGTGGAGGATTATGAGATGCTTGTACAAGCCGGAGCAGATGAAGTTTTCTGTGGATATGTGCCTTTTGACTGGAATCAGAAGTTTGGCAATCTGATGCCGCTGAATCGTAGAGAAGTGGTGTATTATCATGTGCAGGTCAATGTGTGGGAAGATATGAAGCTGCTGGCAAATATGATGAAAGACATGCACGTTCCGGTGGCAATTACATTAAATGCATTATATTATACGGAAGAACAGCTGAAATGGATAGGAGATACCATACTCAGGCTGATGGAGCTGGGATTTCGGGATTACATTATTGCAGATATCGGGTTGGTATTGTATCTGAGGGAACGCAGAATCCCCTGTTATATCCATATGAGTGGAGAGATCGGAGAGTGGAATGAACCTGCGATAAGGATGATAAGAGAGAT
The DNA here is from genome assembly GCA_963596435.1 of Agathobacter sp. Lineage (GTDB taxonomy): Bacteria > Bacillota > Clostridia > Lachnospirales > Lachnospiraceae > COE1. The sequence goes on along the minus strand of CAVBMG010000085.1, from coordinate 8,609 downwards.
ATGTGGACAGACTGCAGGTTCTCCACAATGTAAAAGAATTATTTTCCACAGGAAGAATTCAATAGAGGATATGGAATCCATGATAGGAGCTTTTGGGGAAAAGGACATGGAATATGAAGCGTTTCTGATGAATGAGATGTGTCACTTTACGGGTGGATTCTGCAATTCTCTTCACTGTGATGAAATGGTTCATATATGTCAGCTTCCTTATCGGCTTGCACCTGTAAAAGAAGGGAGTTTACCTGTCAAACAGCAACAGGAGAGTGATATTCAGGAGTGTATCGGAGATACCGGCTGTGGTCTATGTGCTTTGTGGGCACTGCAAAGGGCAGGAGTATCACATTTGAAGATCGTAGGAAGAGGGAAAAGCCCGGAAGCTATGGCAGCCGATATCAAAGCAGTCAGAAAAGCTCTTTCTATATTGGAAGTATCTCAGACGCAGGAGATATTTCAGAAACAGATGAAGAAAGAACTCTTCGGAACAAAATGCAGTTTACAATGCTATTATTGATGTAAAATCACTACAAAAAGTTTGAATATTCTGACAATTTGATGTATACCATTATCTATGAATAATAACTATGCGCATAAAGTCATGCCATCAGGAAAGTGTAATAGGGGGTTATATGAAAGGGTTCAAACATGGTTGCCTGCTTGGAATGATAATTGTATTGGGGATTGCAGGGTGGATATGGTATACACCGAATGTATGGCAGCAATATTGGAAGGAATGCATGCTGCTATGTATATTTGGAGTGATAACAGGCAGTGTTTATTATGAAGTGATGCTGTTTAAGCAAAGGGAACACAGATTGCAGAAGGAAGAGGAACAGAGACTTCTTTTACAGCAGAAGAGATATCAGCTTGTATTGGATAATTCTGACGAGATGATGTATGAAATAGGTATCTGTGAAGCTTCTGACATTATATCAGATCGTGTATATGAGAAATTTGGCTGGAGAATTCCAAAGCAGAGTAAGAATCTGGATGCACAGATATTAATGAAAATATGGCATGTGGCATTAGAGGATGAACCACAGGTACGCCTGTTGTATGACAGAATTACAAAACAGGGGCGTTCTGGCAGAATTGTTGTGAGAATGCAGAAGAGTGATGGAGAATTTCTATGGTGTGCAGTTACCGGTTTCCCACTGTATGATACACAACAGCGGCTGGTATCTATTGTGGGTAAGATAGAAGATGTGGATCGTGAGACTAAGATACGTAAGCAGCTGGAACAGGAAAACAGGACAGATTGCATGACCGGATTGGTCAATAAATCTGCATTTGCAACAGAGACAATCCGTTATCTCAGACAGAATACGGCAATGAATGCAGCTATTATATTTATTGATATGGATCATTTTAAGGAAGTTAATGATACTATGGGACACAGCATGGGAGACCATGTAATATGTGACATGGCTCAGAAATTGCAGATTATTTTTGCAAATTATGATCTTGTGGCACGATTTGGCGGCGATGAGTTCTGCGTTTTCGTGAAAGATATTCCTTATGATACATTGAAAAGCAAATTAGAATGGACAGTGGATAAGCTCCATTGTATCTATACCAGTGCAGATAAATGTATAGAGGTTACAGCCAGTATAGGTGCAGCCTATTGTACACAGAATGGACCGGATTACCAGGTATTGTTGGACACTGCAGATGCTGCTTTGTATGAGGCCAAGAAGAAAGGGCGTAATCAGTACATTATAAAGAACATTATAGGTGCTTTGAGATTAGGAGATAAAATGTATGCAGGATAGAAATACTGTGTTGATTGTTGATGATGAAGAAATAACGAAGGTCACGTTAAGAGACGTGTTAAAGGACGAGTATACGGTGCTTTGCGCCTCCAATGGTCAGGAGGCACTGGATATTCTTGGTAAAAAAGCCGCCGAGATAGGTGTTATCGTTCTTGATATTGTAATGCCTGTTATGGATGGACTGGCTTTCGTCTGGAGTATGGTGTGTGGGATTTTGTGATGAAGCCATATAATCCGAATTTGCTCCGCTATCGTGTGCGTAATGCCATGGAACGCAGTAAAATGATCATGGCAGAGCTTGATCCGGTAACTGGATGTTATACCAAGATTAAGTTCTACCAGTCCGTGAGTGAACTGCTGACAGAGAATCCAGATGAAGTATTTACATTTGTGCGGTTTGATATTGACCGTTTCAAGATGATCAATAATTTCTATGGAAATAAGGAAGGCGACAGAGTATTAAAAAGTATTGCTTCTGAACTGAGAAAAGTGGCATTGACATTTGACAAATTCATATATGGAAGAATGGAAAATGATGTATTTGCCTGTTGTATGCCTTTTCGGGAGGAAGATATTGACTTACTTGTTAATGCCATACAGATAAAGCTTAAAAAAGTCAACAAGGATTACAATATTAAAGTATCCTTTGGCGTTTATATCATTGACGATCACGAAATGGATGTATCGGAGATGTATGACAGAGCTTCCCTGGCTGCCAAGAGCTGTAAGGGAAAATATATGGAAAATGTTGCATATTACAATTCCAATATGATTGAAAATATGCGGCATGAGCAGTCAATTATTAATGAAGTGAACAGAGCTTTGGAAGAAGAACAGTTCAAAGTATTTCTACAGCCTAAGGTCAATCTGATGACAGGCAGACCATATGGAGCAGAGGCACTTGTACGTTGGCAGCATCCGACAAAAGGTATGATTTCTCCGGCTGAATTTATTCCTGTTTATGAGAGAAATGGCATTATTGGACGTCTGGATCAGTATATGTGGAAGCATGTATGTATATTACTGCGCAGATGGATGGATGAAGGACGCAATCCTGATCCTATTTCTGTGAATGTATCCAGGGTCAACATATATAATCCACATTTGGTAGAGATATTTAAGAACCTGATTGCCCAGTACCAGATCCCGGCTCATTTACTGAATCTGGAACTGACAGAAAGTGCATTTATGGAAGATCAGGATCTTGTTATGAAGACCATGAGCAAGCTTCATGAGAATGGCTTTCAGATTATGATGGACGATTTTGGAAGTGGTTATTCTTCACTTAACATTCTCAAAGACATGGAAGTAGATTATCTTAAAATAGATATGAGATTCCTGAAGGAAGAAGAATTTAACGGCAAGGGAGAGAAAGTATTAACTTCTGTCATACGTATGGCGAAATGGCTTCATATGCCATCTATTGTAGAGGGCGTAGAGACAGCCGAACAGGTGGATTTCCTGAAATGTATCGGGTGTGAGTATGCACAGGGCTATTACTTTGCCAAGCCTATGCCTGTAAAGGAATATGAAAAGTATATAGAACGCGAGTTAAACAAGGAAGCAAGAATGCAGGCAGGAGAGACAGTTTCACTGATGAGCGACCTGTGGAATACCCGTTCTAATGTAAGCCAGTTCCTTGAATTGCTGGATGTTCCGGTGGCAATCTATGAATTCTGTAAAGACAAAGTAGAGCTGCTTCGAACCAATCAGGCGTATGAAGAGACGGTGAATGGGAAAGAGATTGATGAAGAGGAGCTTTATCTTCTTCAGAGTATGTTTGAAGAAGCCATTCGTGAACAATGCGTTGTAAAGGAAGAGTATCATGATGGATATGGTAAATGGTATCTGATCAAAACCAAAGAAATAAATCAAAACCATGATACATATGTAATGCTGGTTACTTTTATGGATATCAGTGAATATAAAAATTAACAGTTGACAATAAAGTATGCATTCATTATAATGATTTTCAAAGAGAAACCTTTGATGCAGAAGAGGCACAGGATACATTCCTTACAGAGAGTCAGGGCGGTGGAAGCTGACAGGAAATGCACTGTTGTATGGGCTGCTGAGGGCGAGGGGAACGGTAGATCCTAGTATCCAAGACGTAATGCCTGCGTTATAGGCTGACAATGTGATGGCATTGTGTTGAGTGGACTTGATAAGAGTCAAATAAGGTGGTACCGCAGATTTATTTTTGTAGATTTGTCCTTAGTTCGTTAGATGAGACGAACTGAGGACTTTTTTAATTATCAAGGAGGGAATATGATTATGAAAAAGACAGTAATGAACAAGGTAATGGGTGTAGCAATGAGCACGATTATGGCAGCAGCTATGTTAGCCGGATGCGGCAGTGCCAGTACAACAGCAAGTGAAGAGACAACACAGACAGTACAGGAATCAACTACAAGTTCACAGAGTGATGATAATGGAACAGTAGTAAACAAGGATGATAAGGTTTATAAAGTAGGAATTATTCAGCACATTGACCATCCGTCTCTGAATCAGATCAATGCCAAAATTCAGGAGACATTACAGCCTCTTGTAAATGAAGGTAAAGTAGAAATCGAATATAAGAATGCATCAGGAGATCAGACAATGCTTCCAACAATTATCAATGGTATGATTGATGATGGATGTGATATTCTGGTTCCAATCGCAACACCTACAGCACAGGCAGCAGCGGCAGCAACTTCTGATGTAACGATTGTTTTCTCAGCAGTCAGCAATCCTGTAGAAGCTGGATTAGTAGAGTCTTTTGATAAGACAGATAAGAATATTACAGGCGTATCCAATTCTATCGCAATTGAGGATATCTTTGAACTGGCAGCAGAATTGACACCGGATGCCAAGACATTTGGATTCGTGTATAATACAAGTGAGATTAACTCTGTAACAGGTATTGAGCGTGCTAAGAAATACTGTGATGAACATGGTATTGCATACAAGGAGGCTACTGTTACAGGAACAGCTGATGTACAGCAGGCAGCAGCATCTTTAGTCAATGATGTAGATGCTTTCTTTACACCCAATGATAATACAGTAGCTTCTGCGATGGCAGCATATTTACAGGTAGCCAATGATGCAGGTAAGCCTATCTACTGCGGTGCAGATTCCATGGTAAATGATGGTGGTTTCGCAACAGTTGGTATTGATTATGATGTCCTTGGTGTACAAACTGGTGAGATGATAGAGAGAATCGTCAATGGAGCAACAGTAGCAGATACACCTGTAGAACAGATTGCCCAGTATGCCAAGATGATCAATGTGGCAACTGCAAAACAGTTAGGCATCGAGATTCCACAGGATAAACAGGAAGAGTTTCAGCTTCTTGGTGAATAAAGAATAACAGGGAAGGATATGGTGATGGATATGGCAAAGGTCGTAATTCTGGGAGCAGGTCATGTGGGAAGTATGTGTGCACTCAATCTTGCAAGACTGGGAATATGCCGTGAAATCGTATTGATTGATATTGTAGAAGGCAAAGCTGACGCACAGGCGAAGGATGTAGCAGATGCGACAGTGTTCATGGACCGAATGCCTATTGTACGTGAAGGCAGTTATCAGGATTGTGATGATGCTGATATTATTGTGAACGCAGTGGGAGTGTCCAGAAAACCCGGACAGACCAGGCTGGATATGCTGGATGTAACAATAGACATTATGAAGGATGTTACTGCCAGACTGAATCAGACTGCTTTTGACGGGTATTTTATATCCATATCCAACCCCTGTGATGTGGTTGTGAATTATGCAAGAGAACATATGAAACTGCCAAAGAGCAGAATATTTGGTACGGGAACATTACTGGATACAGCCAGATTACGTTTGACACTTCATCAACTGACAGGCGTGTCAGCTAATTCCATAGAATGTTTTGCGCTGGGCGAGCATGGCGATTCCTCTATGGTAGCCATGTCGCAGATTACCTTTATGGGCAAACCATTAGCACAGCTACAGCAGGAAAAGCCTCAAATCTTTGAAAAAGTAACCAGTGATGTATTGGTGGAACGTACGCATCAGCTTGGTATGGAGATCGTAATTGGAAAAGGCTCAACAGAATTTGGTATAGGTGCGGCACTGGCTATGCTCTGCAAGGCTGTATTACATGATGAAAAAAGAATTCTTCCGGTATCGGCTCTTTTAGAGGGAGAATATGGTCAGAATGGTATTATGGCAGGTGTTCCGGCGATAATTGGAAAAGGCGGCGTAGAAGAGATCATAGAGCTGTCATTAAATGAACAGGAGCAAAAGGCTTTTGCTGCATCCTGTGATGTAATCAGAACATATATTGCAAAGGCAAATGCACGATAGGAGGAAAAAGAGAATGGGATTGTTATTATTTAATTCTCTGCAGGAAGGACTGGGGTATGCTATTCTTGCCCTGGGCGTATATATTACATTTCGCATTTTGAATATGCCGGATCTGACGGTAGATGGAAGCTTTGGACTGGGTATGGCGGTTTCAATCGTCCTGACAGTAGCAGGGCATCCTTTCCTGGCGCTTCTGGTTGCTTGTTTAGCAGGAGCAGCAGCAGGCTATTTTACGGGATTGTTGCAGACTAAGGTCAGGATTCATCCTATTCTAGCGGGTATTCTTACAATGAATGGACTTTATACGGTAAATCTGATCATTACAGGTGGCAAATCCAATGTGTCTTCAGCAGTTGCAGTGTCTTTATTCAATCTGTTACAGGATGCGACAGGACTTTCAAGAGATCTTTGTAAAATTATCATTCCTTTTATTTTGTGTGTCATTGTAGTCGCAGTTCTTGCTGTCTTTTTCAAGACCAGAAAAGGACTTGCCATTCGTGCAACTGGAGATAATGAAGATATGGTTCGTTCTTCTTCCATCAATGCGGATGTGTATAAATGTGCTGGACTTGCAATCGGTAATGCATGCGTGGCTCTTTCCGGGGCAGTGATAGGACAGTCAATGTCTTTCTTTGATGTAGGCTATGGCAGTGGTATGGTGGTAGTAGGTCTGGCTTCGGTTATTATCGGAGAGACCATCATGGGCAGACATGGAGTGACTATTGGACTGATCTCAGCAGTTGTCGGTTCCTGTTTATACAGAATGTTTATTGCAGTGGCTTTGAAAGTAGATCTGTTTCCGGCGTACAGTCTGAAACTCATCTCGGCAGTTATTGTTATCATTGCCCTTGCAATACCAACATTACAGAAGAAATTAGGCGGTCGCAAGCATAAGGGAGGTGCATCCAGATGTTAGAATTACAGGGAATCAGAAAGACCTTCTATCCGGGAACTCCCAATGAGAAAAAGGCATTGAATGGAGTCAATCTGCATTTGAATGCAGGTGATTTCGTAACAATAGTAGGATCTAACGGCGCAGGTAAGTCTACACTTTTTAATGCAATCAGCGGTGTATTTTCCGTGGATGAAGGAACAATCAGACTGGATTCCAAGAATATTACAAATATGAAGGAATACAAGCGAGCATATGATATTGGACGGCTTTTTCAGGATACGATGAAGGGAACAGCCCCTAATATGACAATCGAAGAGAATCTGGCGCTGGCTTATTCGAGAAAAGCAGGGAAGAGTTTCTTTGCAGTGAATAAGCAGGACAGAGAGTATTTCACTGATTTGTTAAAGCAGCTGGATCTGGGACTGGAATCAAGAATGAAAGCAAAGGTAGGGCAGCTTTCAGGCGGACAAAGACAGGCAGTATCCTTATTGATGTCCACGATATCCCAGCCCAAGTTACTGCTTCTGGACGAACATACAGCGGCGCTTGATCCAGCCACAGCCCAGAAAGTTTTGGACATCACGACCAGAATCGTATCAGAAGGCCGTATAACAACGATGATGATTACACATGATATGCAGGCGGCACTGACACTTGGCAATCGTACCATTATGATGGATGATGGTAAGATTATTTTCGATATTTCCGGTGAAGAACGCGCTAAAATGACAGTGGAAGATCTGCTGGAATGTTATCATGAGAATAGCCGCAAGAAGCTGACCAATGATAGAATGTTGTTAAAATAACGAGAGTTAAGAGAGGAGAGTTCCTATATGGGGCAGACAGTTTTATGTTTTCAGCTTTCGAAGGAGAAGGAGCAGGCGGTAGGAATTGTGTGCCGTAAGCTGGGGATTCGGCAGAGGAAGGTGACTGGTGGAGAGTACAATCAGAAGCTGGGGTATCTGGCTGGAATTGATGGATTTAACAAAGAACCGGGGGCTTCTGTTAAGGGAACACTTTCTGGTGAAATGCTGGTATTTTCCGGGATAGATTCAGATGGAGTGGATGCATTCCTGGCTGCCTATAAAGAGACAGGGGCTGCACCTATCGGGCTGAAAGCGATACTGACACCACATAACGTATTCTGGAGCGTGGAGCAGTTATACCAGGAGCTGATGAAGGAACATGTAATGTTTCAAAAAGGGTTCTAGGGACGGCGGTGTTGCTCGCCCACTTATAGGATATGGCAGAGAAGCGCGGATATTTCGCTCGAAGACACGTTCTCACTCCGCTGCTCGATGTAGCGGTACATAAGGGTGCATGAGCTTATCAGCTCCTGCGCCCTAAGTACCGACACTCGCAGAGGGTCTTCTTACGAAACATTCCGCGCTTCTCTGTGCGTTACAGGGAGGGTGGGCGAGCTGCGCCGCCTGTATATGGAAGGGCTTCTGAAAACGGAAAAAAATTTGTTGAAATTTTCTATTTACAGCTTCGGGGCATGGCAGTTCGATGAAAGTGCATTAGGGAATGATGTTTAGTGTTTCTTAGAACAAGGGGCAAATGCTTGCAAGCCAGGCGCAACTGTTTGAGCCCGCAGGGCGAGTTTTGCGCTCGGCTTGTACTCTAAG
>CAVBMG010000084.1:0-14586 GCA_963596435.1 Agathobacter sp. | reverse complement strand
ACATATTATATGAATGTACGCAAAAGACCTTAGATTTCATTATCTAAGGTCTTTTTATGTACTACTTGGCTTCCGCTTTTCTCCAGAGGCGAAATTCCTTTTTTACTTTGCTGTCCTCTTTCCTGCCATTCTTCTTTCCACGATACTGTGTCAGAAGCTCGTCCACATGCTTATAGTGCTCTTCCTGCACTTTTCTGGTCTCCTCATCCCTTGCATTCTCACGCTCTTCCAACAGCCTGAACTGATAATCAAGCTCTTTACACATATCACCTCTTAGATTCACTGAAAGATTGTCCAGAAGCTTTTCATTGCTCTTTTCGACTGCATCCTGAATCATCTTCTGTAACAGATACTGCATTCTTGCATATTTGTCTTCTTTCTCTTCCAGCAATCTTGCGCTCTCTTTCATTTTTAATGCAATCTGCTGTTTCTCTGCGGGTGTTACTTTTTTCTCTCTCACTTCAATCATATGATTTTCCTTCCAATTGGTCTGTTCTGCCGGTTTTAACTGTATGACTTTCATTTCCCCATTCTTGCTGATTTTGGTCAAATGCTTCTGTGCAAAAGGATTTCCTTCCTTCATATCTTCCTGTTCCTCCTTATCACTATCCAGGATCATCTTCACCGCTTTCAGCTGTAATCCCTGGTCTTTGAGCTTTTTGACTGTAATAAATGTGTCTATGTCCTCCTGTGTATAGATACGATGCCCCTGCTCGTTGCGTTTGATTAGTAATCGCAGCTCCTCTTCCCAGTATCTCAATACATGTGATTCCACATGTACCTCTTTTGCAGCCTCATTGATCAGATAATTCTTTTCTTTGACCATCATTTCCATCCTCCTGCTTTCTATTAAAATAATAAAAGAGAATAAGACCCTAGGTCTTACTCTCTTCTGTGTTTTCCTATTTACATAGTATCTTTTGCAAGATTCGCGAACTGCGTATAATCAGGCAGCCAGGCAAGGTTTACAGTACCTATCGCACCGTTTCTCTGCTTAGCCAGAATGATCTCAGCCACATTCTTTATCTCGGTATCTTTATTATAATAATCATCACGGTATATGAACATTACCACATCGGCATCCTGCTCAATTGCTCCGGATTCACGCAAGTCTGATAACATAGGTCTGTGATCCGGTCTCTGTTCTACAGCTCGTGAAAGCTGCGACAGTGCAATTACCGGCACATGCAGTTCTCTCGCCAGCGCTTTCAGGGAACGTGATATATCTGATATTTCCTGCTGTCTGGATTCTGTTCTGCCAGAGCCAGACATCAGCTGCAGATAGTCAATAATAATCATTTGCAGATCGTATTCCAGCTTGAATTTACGACATTTGGAACGAAGTTCACCAATACTGATACCCGGTGTATCATCTATCAGGAGCTTGGATTTGCCTATAATATCCGCACTCTCTATCAGACGCTCCCATTCATCATCCTTCATATTACCTGTTCTGATTGCCTGGGAGTTTACTTTGGATTCCAGGGATAACAGACGATTTACCAGCTGTTCCTTTGACATTTCCAAAGAGAATATAGCAACAGCCTTATTGTCTTTGAAAGCTACATGCTGTGCGATATTCAGGACAAAAGCCGTTTTACCCATAGAAGGTCTTGCCGCAACAAGAATCAAGTCTGAAGGCTGGAAGCCTGCCGTCTTATAATCCAGATCAATGAAACCTGACGCAATACCGGTTACAGCTCCCTTCTGCTTGGAAGCTTCCTCGATCATGTTCATTGCGTTCATTACGACCTGTCTGATGGGGACGAAATCTCCGTTATTACGTTTCTGCGCTATATCGAAGACTTTCTTCTCTGTCTCTTCTAACAGAACTTCCAGAGTTTCCTTCTGGCTATAACAATTATTGGCAATTTCCTCATTGACCTTGATCAGTTTTCTTAAAACGGACTTCTCAGCAACAATATTGGCATAATACTTGATATTCGCTGATGTAGGAACCGTGTCCATGATATCACGAATATATTCCAGACTGTAGATTTCCGGCGGAACTGCCTTTTCCTTTAGACGATCCTGCAGTGTAATCAGGTCTACCGGCTTTCCTTCATCATTAAGTTCCACCATGGTATCAAAGAGGATTCCATACTGTTTTCCATAGAAATCTTCGCCGTTGATCTGCTCGCTGGCAATTGTAATCGCCTCACGATCCATCAGCATAGCGCCAATGACTGACTGCTCTGCTTCAATGCTATGCGGCAATACACGCTTCAGTACTGCCTCATCCATATCTGCCATAGCATGTCCTCCTTTATACGCTTTCTACTTTTACGCGAAGTGTTGCACTTACCTTTGGATGAAGCTTAACAGTCACTTCATAAGTACCGATTGCCTTAATTGCTTCCGGCATCTGTAATTTCTTTTTATCAATTTCTTTACCATACTGCTCTTTCACAGCTGTTACAATTTCCTTAGAAGAGATAGAACCAAATGTCTTACCGCCTTCACCGGACTTTAAGCCTACTTTGACCAGCATCTCTTCCACTTCCTTGGAGAAAGCTACTGCCGCATCATACTGTTCTTTTGCCAGCTTTGCTTCATTTGCTTTCTGAAGCTTGAGATTGTTCATATTTGCACTGTTCGCTTCTACTCCCAGTTTCTTAGGCAGAATAAAGTTTCTTGCGTATCCTTCGCTCAACTCCACCATATCGCCTTTTTTACCAACGGATTTTACATCCTGTAATAAAATAACCTTCATTATATTGCACCCTCTTGTAACATAGTATTGATTGTTTCTTTTATGATCTCTGCTGCCTGTGCTGCACTCACATCTTCAAGCTGTGCGCCGGCAATATTCATATGACCGCCGCCACCCAGTCTCTCCATAATGATCTGTACATTGACTTCATCTATGGAACGGGCTGATATATAGATACGGTTCTGATAGTCCGTAGTCACAAAGCTCGCCTTGATTCCATTGATATTGAGTAATTCATTGGCAGCCTGCGCGCCTACTACTGTAGGACTCTCCAGTCCATCCGCAGGACAGTTGGAGATTGCATATGCATTCTTATATATCTCGGCATTACGTACTGCCTCTGCCTTCGCCTTATATTCCTTCGCATCATCACGGAACATCTTGCGGACTCTGGTCACATCTGCACCACATCTGCGCAGGAAAGCTGCAGCCTCGAATGTTCTGACGCCTGTCTTGGCTGTGAAATTATTGGTATCTATAATAATACCTGAATACATACAGTCTGCTTCATTAGAACGCACCTTTACATTACCGCCTACATATTGCAGAACCTCTGCAACCATTTCGCAGGCACTGGAAGCATACGGCTCCACGTAGGAAAGTGTGGCATTCTCAATGACTTCGCTACCCTGTCTGTGATGATCCAGTACAACTACTGTCTTACATTCCTTGATCAGATCAGGGCATTCTGTAATACTTGGTTTGTTTACGTCCACTACTGCCAGTACAGTATTGTTTCCAGCCAGCTCTAAAGCCTGAGAACTGTTGATGATAAAATCATCCCCATAGATGCTCTTATCCCTGAAAAGCTCCAGAAGCGGCTTTACGCTTGCCATGGACTCATTAATGACAATATGCGCCTTCTTATCCATCGCTCTGGCAATACAGCTGATTCCTACCGCAGCACCAATGGCATCTGCATCAGGCAGGCGATGTCCCATAATGAGGACTCTGTCCTTTGTTGCGATAATCTCCTGCAAAGCCTGTGCCTTGACACGTGCCTTTACACGGGTATTCTTCTCTACCTGCTGGCTCTTGCCACCATAATATACAATAGACTGCGGCGTCTTGATTACCGCCTGATCTCCGCCTCGTCCAAGTGCAAGGTCGATTGCAGTTCTTGCATACTCACAATTCTGCGTATAAGTAGGGGAATCCAGACCCATACCGATACTTGCCGTTACTGCCATTTCATTTCCGATATTTACAGTCTTGATTTCTTCCAGAATATCAAATCTGGCTTCCTTCATAGCAAGTAAGGCTTCTTTTTTCAAAATGACCAGATATTTGTCTTTTTCCGTCTTACGGACAATACCATCGAGAGACGCAATGTATTTGTTCACTTTACGGTCAATCAATGCAATAAGCAGTGAACGTCTTACATCTTCAACACTTTCCAGTGCCTCATCATAGTTATCCAGATAGATAAATCCTACCACAAGACTCTGGGAATCAATCTGTCTAAGCGCTGTCTTCAATGCCGTTTCATCAAAGAAATATGCTGCAATCAGATAACCGTTATATTCATTCTTCTCCAATACATCACTGTTATCCAGTACCTCCTGGACAGAGATCCGCTTCATTTTGAGTGTATACTCTTTCTCTTCAAAAGAGATTTCAAATTCTGCTGCATCCTCAAATCTCAGCTTGTCCTTCGTAATACTCGGAAAAAGCGTCGTAATAGACTTACGGTATCCCTTTTCCTTATGTACGACCTGTTCAAAAGCAATATTCGTCCAGATAATTCTGCCATCCTCATCCATCAATACATGAGGCAGCTCCAGATCCCTTAAAAGCTTACGCTGTATCTGTCCATATTGCGTGGCAAAGCTGATAAACTCATTCATAATAATCGGCTTATTATAATAGAGAAGAATCAGCATCACAATAAAATATACAACCAGAAAAGCACTGACAATAACACCGGCTCCTATATCCAGAAAATAAATTCCAATATTCACGCCGGCTAAAACCGCCCCAAGAACCAGGGCCGCCTCTAAATATGCCTTCAGACGTCCCTTCAGCCTAATTCTCTGTTTCATGCATAATACCTCTTTAGACTGTTCAAATAGTTACTGATTTATATAATCATGTAGCTTTAGTATACCATTATTCCCCTCAAAGCGCTATAGCTTATTTTGTCGCTTAATGATAGAAAAAGTACCTTTACTGCGCATAAACATAAATAATCTGTTTGAGGATCTCAACGATCTTTTCCATGTCTTCCATGCAGGCAAATTCGTTCCTTCCATGATGACCTTCTGAACCGGTACACAGATTCGGACACAACAGACCTTCATAGGATAATCTGGCGCCATCTGTGCCGCCTCTGATTGGAGAAACCTTCGGCGTTACCCCAGCCTTGAGCATTGCTTCTTTCAGATTGTCCACAACATGCATTTCTTTCTCGATCATTTCCTTCATGTTATGATAAGAGTCCTTAATCTCTATTTCAAAGATTGTCTCACCATATACTTTATTCAGCTTCTCCGCCGCCTGGGCAATTACTTCTTTTCTCTTCTCAAAAACAGCTCTGTCGTGGTCACGAATGATAAAATCAACGGTAGCTTCCTCTACTGTACCCTTGATATCTGTTACATGATAGAAGCCTTCATAGCCCTCTGTACACTCAGGGCACTCCTTATCCGGCAGCATGGATATGAATTCATAAGCAAGCTTAATGGCATTCTTCATGACACTCTTGGCAGTTCCCGGGTGAACGCTCTTGCCGTGTACGGTTACTCTTGCAGAGGCAGCATGGAAGCATTCGTAACTCATATCACCTAATTCACCGCCATCTACTGTATACGCATAATCTGCGCCAAAGCCCTTGATATCAAAATACTCTACACCGTTCCCAACTTCTTCATCCGGTGTAAATCCAATACAGATCTTGCCATGCTTTACTTCAGGATGGGAAAGGAAATACTCTGCCATGGTCATAATCTCAGCTACTCCAGCCTTATCATCACCACCCAGAAGAGTCGTACCATCTGTAACAATCAGAGTCTTGCCCTTGCAATCTTTTAACATCGGAAAATCCTGCACATGTGTTACAATATGTTTCTCTTCATTCAATACAATGTCTTCGCCATCATAATTCTCAATAAAACGTGGATTAACATTCGTTCCGCTTACTGCATCAGAAGTATCCATATGTGCAATAAAGCCAATTGCAGGTACTTCTTTATCAAGGTTGGAAGGAATCACTGCATAGACATAGCTGTGTTCCTCGTCATAGCGTACCTGACTTGCTCCCATTTCCTTTAACTCCTGATATAATACCAGTGCCAGATCTCTCTGTTTCTCTGTAGAAGGCACTTTATCTGATAATTCTTCACGGGACTGTGTATCAATCTTTACATATTTTATAAACTTCTCTGCTACTACTGGCAATTTCATTTTAAATCCTCATTTCTGCGCACATATTCCTGCATCTGTCCTGTTTGTATCAAGTGCGCCGGACACAAACCTTACCATTTCCCATTATAACACAAATACCTGTTCCTGCGAACAAAAAAACTGCCACTACATATGTAATGGCAGTTCTTATTAATCATTAATCAATTGTGTAAGGCATTAAAGCTAAGTGACGTGCACGCTTAATAGCTACAGTCAGAGCTCTCTGATGCTTTGCGCAGTTGCCTGTGATTCTTCTAGGAAGAATCTTACCTCTTTCGGATACGTATCTCTTTAATTTAGCTGTATCTTTGTAATCAATTACATTGTCCTTGCCACAAAAAACACAAACCTTTTTTCTTCTACGGATTCCGCCTCTTCTCTTCATAGGAGAATCAGCCTTTTCAGTCTTATTAAAAGCCATTGTG
This sequence comes from Agathobacter sp., assembly GCA_963596435.1. GTDB lineage: Bacteria > Bacillota > Clostridia > Lachnospirales > Lachnospiraceae > COE1. The sequence goes on along the minus strand of CAVBMG010000084.1, from coordinate 8,046 downwards.
AAAAGCCTCCTTATCATCTTATTTTAAAAATCGGACTATTAGTTAAATGGTAATTCTTCGTCAATGCCGTCTGGGATGTTCATAAAGCCATCACCTGCTGCTGGAGCGGGTGCGCTGTTATTGCCTGCTGCAAATCCGCCACCATTAAATCCACCTTCGTTACCTGTAGAAGCATTCTTACTCTCGGCAAATTCAATCTCTTCCACCATAACGCGGACACTGTATACCATCTGTCCGTCCTTATTGGTGTAGTTATCATTCTGAATTCGTCCTGTAGTCAGAATCTTAACGCCCTTACGTAAATAACGTTCAATAAATTCTGCCTGCTTACCAAATGCAGTACAGTTAAAGAAATCTGCGTCTGGTTCACCCTCACGCTTGAATCTTCTGTCTACTGCGATGGAAAAACGTGCGACTGCTGTAGGATTAGCTCCCTGTGAATATCTCACTTCCGGATCTCTTGTTAAACGTCCCATAAGAATTACTTTATTCATTGTTATATTTCTCGCTTTCTATCTATGCCTCGTCCTGTCTTACGCACAAATATCTAACAACGTTCTCAATGATACGAACTCTTGACTCAACTTCAGCTGGAACTGTTGAAGCACCTTCAAACTGAATGAAGTAGTAGTAAGCTTCTCTCATCTTCTGAACTTCGTATGCAAGTCTCTTCTGACCCCACTCATCAACGTTGGTAATGTTACCACCATTTGTTGTAATGATGTCTTTTACCTTCTCGATGACCGCTGCTCTCTCGTCGTTTTCAATCTTAGCGCTAACAACAACGGCTAATTCATATTTGTTCATCTTGTTACCTCCTTTTGGTCTCTGGCCTCTTCTTTTTGAAGAAGCAAGGATTTTTATATATCACAGAGGTTTATGATATCATATCTTTTATTGTTTTTCAACTTTTTTTTGCAAATCTCTGGTATTTTTTTCAACCAGACGTCTGGCTATCATGATCTGATGACCGCATCCCATACATTTCAGACGAAAATCAGCGCCTACACGCAATATTTCCCACTCACTGCTGCCACAGGGATGCTGCTTTTTTAATTTTACAATATCTCCAACCTCGTAATTCATCTATATCAAACCTTTCATTTTCTTCTAATCTACCGGTCTGATCTGTGCAAATACCTTGCCGATACTGTCTGTAATGACAAGATCAGCCATACTGTCTCTGGCTGTTGCACTCTTATTGATCAGTACCAGCTTATGTCCCTGATAGTAGTCGATCAATCCGGCTGCGGGATATACCGCCAGTGAGGTTCCTCCGATAATAAGCATATCCGCTTCGGATATCACTCTGACTGCCTCTGACAGAATCCCCTGATCCAGTCCTTCCTCATACAATACGACATCAGGCTTTATCCTGCCGCCACAGTCGCATGTCGGGATTCCCGTGGAATTCATGATTGTATCTATTCCATAGAATTTGTGACATTTTTCACAATAATTTCGCAGCGTACTTCCATGCAGCTCCAGTACCTTTTTACTGCCTGCTGCCTGATGAAGACCGTCTATATTCTGGGTAACTACTGCCTTTAGCTTCCCTTCCTGTTCCAGCTGCGCCAGCACCTTATGGGCTGCATTGGGCTTTGCATCAGGATAGATCAGCTTATCTCTGTAGAATCTGAAGAACTCTTCCGGTCTTCTCATATAGAAAGTATGACTTAATATGGTCTCCGGCGGATAATCATATTTCTGATGATATAAACCATCCACACTTCTGAAATCCGGGATTCCACTCTCTGTAGATACCCCCGCCCCGCCAAAGAACACAATATTATCACTGCCTTCTATCATTTCTTTCAGCTGTTTTATTCCAGTCATTTCAGTCATATGAATCACCAGACCTTTCTACCACTGCTTATATGCAATATTCATATCAACCGTACCCTCAATGCCGTCTACTGTGCCTTTTTCCGTATACTGCCACATACTGACCTCATAAGGAAAATACATATACTTATCATAAAAGGCATACCATTTCTCATACTGTTCCAGCTTCGTCATATCCAGCATCTTGGTAAAGCACTTGACATTACCATAAATCATCGGTGTATATCCCGCTGCCTTTACTGCTTCGCAAAAGGCAATCGTAATATCTGTACGCTCCTGCATGGTCAGCTTGTTGGCTCTTCCTTCCTGTCCCGTAATCATCTCCACGTCAAATACAACAGGATAAGGTACATCATATTCAGCCAGATTCTCAATTACAAAAGCAGCTTCTTCCTGTGCTTCTTCTACTGTAATTGCCTGTGTAAAGAAATACACACCAGCCTTAACACCAGCTTCATTTGCTCCCTGCATATTGTCAGCAAAATTCTCATCCAGCACTATTTTACCGGAGCCATATCCACGAATCCCCAGTCTGACAAAAGCATATTCCACGCCATCTGCTTTCACAGCCTGCCAGTCAATATCTCCCTGATATTTGGACACATCAATTCCCTTGTGTGATGTCACTGTGCCATTTTCAATATATTCTATTTCATTTCTGTCATTTATATGGAAGTTCTCATCAACTAACTGATGCTTCTTGAGTGTATCCAGAATCGGTGCAAATACATATCCGCCTTCATCATAATACACCAGATTCTCAGGGAAAAAGTATCGGAGCATAGTCATTGCTCCACCATCCTCTGACTGCACCAGCTCCTTCATCTTGGCTTTCATCTCTACTTCTTTAGCATCCACCAGCTGCTGCACTTCTTCATCATTGAGGGCATTGTTATCCCCGGCAAAAGCCGCTACAACCTCTTCCTCCAGCTGTGCCTGCTTCACCGCCGCTTCCTGATTCTTATCCTTCTCCTTTACATACATGATGCCCAATACACCCGCAAACATCATGGCAAGGACTGTAATCAGCCCCATGAGAATCAACATTATATATAACACTCTATCTGTTCTTCTTCGCATCTTTTTCTCTCCTATGGTTACTATCTTACACTAACCATACCAAATATGCAAAGGGGTATTCTACCATTTGTCATAAGAACATACATTAGTCTTAATCGCTGCCCGCAGCTCGACGAAGCACCCGCAGGCGCGGCACATACCATCTGCCAGATATTTACATTCCTTACATACATTGAGGCGCTCTTCATAGAGCGCCCCATCAGCCTTTATGTTCTCATCCAAATGTGAAATATATTCATAGAGATTCTCCATATAGGCATTCTTATCCATTTCCCGCAAAAGACACTGTAAGCAGTGCTTCTCGTTCTTCTTCTCTTCCATACTGATTAGCGTACTCTGAACTGAACCACACTGGATGCAGGCATTGTGAAACGGATCATGCCATTCTCAACAGTATAATTACTGAATACTTCTTCATGTACTTTATCAGGATCATCAAAGGTATTATATGCATGCATTTCATTATTTAATATTGCTGCTGTTACTTCCTTCGCCTGGCATTCTGCAAAAGAGATCTCTACCGGCTCATCCTTATCTACAGACAGATTGTTCAGAGTAATTGTAAGAATTCCTTCCTTATCTATAGATACAGATTCCTGCAGACTTGGAACCATATACTCTTTCTCTTCACCGATTGTCTCTACGCCATCCAGATAGCTTTCTACCAGATCTGCATCCTGATGATATTTATACATATGGAATACGTGATAAGTCGGTGTGCGCAGCATTCTTGGTCCGTCTGTCAGGATGACAGCCTGTAATACATTGATAAGCTGTGCTATGTTTGCCATTTTTACACGGTCACAGTGCTTGTTGAATATGTTCAGGGACAGACCGGCTACCAGTGCATCTCTCATAGTACTCTGCTGATACAAAAATCCCGGATTGGTTCCCGGTTCACAGGTAAACCATGTGCCCCATTCATCACAGATCAGTCCGATCTTCTTCTCAGGATCATACTTATCCATGATGGTACTGTGGTGATTGATCAGTGTTTCGATGTACAGAGCCTTAGCCAGCGTCTTATACCATACCTTATCATCAAACTCTGTTGCGCTGCCCTTGATCTCCCATCCTTCTGGATGTACATAATAGTGCATGGAAAGACCATCCATAAATCCGTGTAAAGACTTAGGCGCATTCTCGTAACAGGTCTTTAACACTTCTTCTGTCCAGTATGTATCGTCTACATTAGGTCCGCCACAGATCTTGAAGATTGGCTGATCCGGATGATAATTTCTTACATAGGTCTGATATCTTCTATATAAATTCGCATAGTAGGAGGGTGTCATATTACCGCCGCATCCCCAGTTCTCATTGCCGACTCCGAAATAATCAACCTTCCATGGCTTCTCATGACCGTTCTTTTTACGAAGCTCTGCCATAGGAGATACTCCGTCAAAAGTCATATATTCCACCCATTCGGACATTTCCTGAACAGTTCCGCTTCCTACATTGCCATTGATATATGTCTTACATCCGATCTGCTCACATAATTCAAAGAATTCATGTGTTCCGAAGCTGTTATCTTCTGTAACACCGCCCCAATGTGTGTTGACCATTTTCTTTCTGGTTTCCTTGGGTCCAATACCATCCTTCCAATGATACTCGTCTGCAAAGCATCCACCCGGCCAACGAAGAACCGGAAGCTTCATTTCCCGCAAAGCTGCCACGACATCATTTCTCATTCCATTTGTATTTGGAATATCAGAGTCCTCTCCTACATAAAGTCCCTCATAAATACATCTTCCCAGATGCTCTGAGAAATTACCATATAATTCTGGATTGATATGTCCCTTTTTATTTTTTTCATTAATATAGAGTTTTGCCATTTTATTTCTTCCCTTTCTCAGTTCTTATTTAGAATGTTTCAGTTTTGTCCATAGGAGAATTTGGGTCTTTCATTCTCCCATGTGAATTTCATAAGCATTGTATGTCTGTTGGGATTATAAAGAGGATCACCCTCAATTACCTTCTCTTTTCTCGCATGATATACGAGAATGTCATTTCCCTCTTCATCTGTTGTAAAGGAATTATGTCCCGGTCCATAGATTGTTCTGGATTCATCAGAAGCCAGTACCGGATATCGCTCTTTTCTCCAGGATAAAGGATCAAGCAGATCGGCATTCTCATCCGCTGTCAGCATACCCATACAATATGGAGCGCCCGTCTCGCTGGCAGAATAAGTAAGGTAAATCTTGCCAAAACGCTTAATGACCGCAGGTCCTTCATTTACCCAGAAGCCCACTCTCTCCCAGTCATAATCCGGTGTCGTCAGCATGACCTGTACAGTTTTTAACTTATTGGGAGTCTCCATTTCGGCGATATACAGGTTGGATATCATCTTGCCTACTCCGACCTTCTCCGCCCATACATAATAATACTTCCCATGATTCTCGAATACCGTAGCATCCAGTGAAAAAGCCCGAAAAGAGAATTCGTCCTCATCTGCGCACTGCATTTTACCAAGCTCTCTCCAGGTTCCACGCACAGGATCTGCATCCGCACATTCCAGTACATAGGGGCGGATATTCCACTTGTCCTCCGCATCCCCGGCTGCAAAATAAATATACCATTTCTGATTCAGATAATGCAGCTCAGGTGCCCATATATGATTCCCCATAATTCCAGTGGTATGTTTATGCCATATCTCATGCTCTGTGGCATTTGCCAGACCTTCCAGGGTGTCTGATTCCCTTAATATAATCTTGTCATAAGCCGGAACACTTGCCGTAAAATAATACATTCCATTCTCATGTCTATATACATACGGGTCTGCCCTCTGCATAATCCATGGCTCATTGTACTTTAATTCCTGCATATCATAACCATACCTTTCTTATTTGTAATGTTCTTTTTTATAATATTTTTTTAATCCCCTGTGTAGTCACTTCTTAATACTTAATAGCTTCACTATTTTCTAAAGCATTTTAGTTATATCTAAATTATAATGATTTCAATACAGAATGCAAGAGGATTTATAATTTTTGTTAATCTTCAATAGTTCCTTCTCTTTAGAATTATTCATAACATACAATTTCCTATTCAACTATTTTTTATTAATTTTTAATATATTTTCATAAATTGTTGAGGATTTCCAAATTGTATTGTATAGTTAGTTTATATTCTGACTTATGCTTTTGCATGTGAGCTTTTATCATTTAATAATTCAAATTGTTTACTATTATTTTTATGCACCTATTACCAAATGCAATTACTTTTATATATAGAAGTAATTGATCAATACAAGTCAGGAAATAACTCACCAAAATAACTCCAAAGAAAGAAGGCATTATAACATGCCAAAACTTAATGAAATGCACATTCAGAAAAGGCTGAAGACAGGTTTTACACTTACGACAGCCATCACCAGTATCGGTGTAATCCTTGGAATCATAGCTTTGCTCTATATCTCCAACCGATACACTTTCGCTTTACAGAACTACGGTTTCTCCCAGGGCGACATCGGAAAAGCCATGATCATGTTCGCTGATACACGAAGCAGCACACGTGGTATTATCGGTTATGATGATGAAGATCTGATTGCATCCATGGTAGAGAGTCATGACACAAACAAACAGAAATTCGAGAATTACTGGGAGATCGTACATAACACTTTGACTACTTCTGAGGAAGAAGCTACTTATCAGTCCATCAACAATCTGCTTACGAACTACTGGTCAAAAGAAAGCGAAGTAATCGCCCTTGGTAATACAACCGATAGTGCAAAGAGTGCAGAAGCACAGACAATGATGGGTGATACACTTGCTCCCATGTATGAAGAAATCTATAATCAGATGGTTTCCTTAATGAATGCGAATGTTGACGAAGGTAATAGTCTTGACAGCTCACTTAATATCTTAGGCTATGTTCTCTTAGTTATTATTATCGCAGTTATTGTTGCTTCTGTTATTATCTCAACGAAGCTCGGTGCTACCATTGCCAAGGGTATCTCCGAACCATTGATTGCACTGCAGAAGAGACTCGTTGCTTTCGAACAGGGTGATTTAAGCTCTGACTTCCCTGTTGTAGATTCTCAGGATGAGATCAAGGATATGACAGAGACAGCAGCTGAAATGGCAGCAAGCCTGAAGGAAATTATCTATGACTGTAATTACATCCTCGGCGAAATGTCAAAAGGTAATTATGGTATTTCTTCTAAGGCAAAAGAAAAATATGTTGGCGATTATTCAGGTCTGATCAATGCTATGAGAAACCTGAGAGACTTAATGATTGAAACATTACAGAAAATCAGTGATGCATCTGATCAGGTAAATGCAGGTTCCGATAACCTGGCTCAGGCTGCACAGGCACTTGCAGAAGGATCTACAGATCAGTCTGCAGCAGTAGAGGAATTACAGGCAACTATCGCAAATATTACTTCCGGTGTTGAGAAATCCTCTGCTAAAACAGAAGATTCCTATCAGGAAGCAAACAAGTACGCTACAGAAGCTGATCAGAGCCGTGTAGAAATGGAAGCCATGATGGAAGCTATGGCACGTATCAATGAAACCTCACAGAAGATCGGAAATATCATTTCAGATATTGAAGATATTGCAAGCCAGACCAATCTGTTATCACTGAATGCATCTATCGAAGCTGCAAGAGCAGGCGATGCAGGTAAAGGCTTCGCAGTCGTTGCTGATCAGATTCGTAAGCTTGCTGAACAGAGTACACAGTCAGCAGTTGATACAAGACAGTTAATTGAAAGTTCACTTGCAGAAGTTGAGGAAGGTAATAAAGCCGCTCAGCGTGCATCAGATTCTATTGAATCCGTTGTTGATGGTATTAAGTCTATCGCAGAGACTTCACAGGAATTAAGCCAGATCGCTCAGGAGCAGGCTACTGCTATGGAGCAGGCTGAACAGGGTATTAACCAGATATCCGAAGTTGTACAGTCCAACTCCGCTACAGCAGAAGAAACATCTGCTACCAGCCAGGAATTATCCGCTCAGGCAACTTCACTGAATGACTTAATCTCAAGATTCATTCTGAGCTAATTGAATTGTAAATCAGATCAATTATATAAGTGAAACCAAAAGGAGCTGCAATTTAGTTGCAGCTCCTCAGACTGTAGACAAACTGGTTCTGAAGCTCATGCTTCGAACCAAGTTTGTCTTT
>CAVBMG010000083.1:0-14589 GCA_963596435.1 Agathobacter sp. | reverse complement strand
GAAAATGTGAGAAAAAGCGAGTTAACAAGAGAAAAACAAAGATTATTATGGGAGGTTGCTTTATGAAAATTACCGCAGTTGCAGTTGGAACAAGAGGCGATGTGAATCCGTTAGTTGAATTGGGTTCTGAGATGGTAAAGAGAGGTCATGAATTTCGGATACTTGCACAGGAGGAATTTCGGCCGCTAATTGAAAAAAAGAATGTGACCTACCTTCATTTAGATGGGGATGCCGGACATGTCATGAAATATCTGGTGACTGATTATAAGAACAGTATGGACTTCATGATTGGATTGATGAAATTGAAGAAGGAGAATCCATTGTTTATGGAGCAGACATTACAGGCACTGGAAGGATCGGATGTGTGTATGTATGGTACTTGTTCAGGATTTGTGAGGGATGCTGCTGATAAACTGGGGATTCCATGCATCCGTTATTTCTACAGTCCGTATGATAGAACAGATTTGTATTCATTATACTCAATGGAACACAACACGCCGGCAGTTGGTAAAAGTTATGACGCTATTACTGGCGGGATGCCAATGCTGTCGTATCTTCTTATGGGAAAATGGAGAAAGGAAAATGGAATCCCAAAGGTAAAAAGTTTTGACCATTATACAGAGCAGAATGGCAGAAAGGTACTCACTTTTTACCCGGTAAGTCCAATACTTATGCCGATAGATCCGCAGTGGGGAGAGCATATTCATGTTACGGGATACTGGTATCATCCAGAGGAAGATGCTGCGGGATATGAGACTGATTCGGAGTTGGAGCGTTTTCTGACTGAGGGAGAGAAACCAATTTTTATTGCATTCGGTAAGGCGGAGTCAAAGGAACTGGCGCAGTTGCAGATCCGGGTGGTTGAGGCATTGAAAGAAACTGGAATAAAGGCGGTAGTACAGGCATTTCAGATATCAGAGCCGCAGAATACAGAGAAGGTACATTTTGTAAACAAGATTCCATACAGTTACATATTTCCACGTGTAAAAGCCGTTGTTCATCATGGTGGTTGTACGACAAATGGTATTGGAATATGGGCTGGGTGTCCAACGCTAATTATCCCGTTGGCATTGGATCAGTGGTATTATGGCAGAACGGTGCATGAACTGGGAATAGGACCGGAGCCATTGTATATAAGAAAGAAACTTTGTACAAAAGAGCAGATAAAGGATGCCTTAATGGATCTTGTCAGCGGAAAGTATGAAAAGCGGGCAAAAGAGTTTTCCAGACAGATAAGACAAGAAAATGGCATAGAAGAAGCAATTCAGGCAATGGAAGAGTATGTAAATTTAAACAAAATTATTTAGACTTAATTGACAAATCGCAGATGTAGACTTGATAAAAACGGGAAAATTATATAGAATGAATAAATAAACTGTCATTAAGCTGTTTATAAAAATACTTGTCAGTATACAGAATGATTATCTGCAAACCGACAAGCCTGTTTGGGTGATAAAACACACAAACAAAGAGAGCAACCTCCAAATTGTAAATGATTTGGAAAAGAGAGAAGAGAGAGAAAAAGAGAGAGAGCGATTCATATGAAAAAGAAAAGTACAAGGGTGGAGAATACCCTTCAGCACTCCTATGCCAAAAAAGGATGGAAGGAGCTGGGAAAACGCCTGCTCGTAGTGGGCTTAACTGTTGCAATGGTAGGTAATACCATAGATTTTTCTTCATTGTCGGTTATGGCAAAAACAGAGACTGTGGATACTACCATAGTCTCCTTTGAGAAGCTTTCAAAGGATATCACAGAGCAGACTCTGCCCATTGGCGCCTCTGAAAGTGACATCAACTTTCCTGACAGTCTGACTGTTACAGTGGAAAAGTCTGTGCAGATAGAAAATGACGAAGAACCCCCAAAAGACACTGAAACGGAAACTGCCAAGACAGAGACAAACAGTGAAGAGCAGAATGAAACACAGAAAAACGAGGAGAGTAGAGAGGAAGATACTACGTCCTCTAACGATAAGGACAATACAGAAAACTCAAAGGATGAAGAAAGCTCTGAAACTGTCCAAAATTCTGACGCTTCTGAAAGCGAATCAGATAAGTCAGATAGCTCTGATATTGAAGGTCAAAGTATAACTTCTGATAAATCAGATGATTCAGACAATATAGAAAATTATGATACAGAGGATACTGAGCTACCCTCTGTTTTTGGCGTATCTTTTAGACAGATGATAGATACGCTTCTGCCACATAAGCTTATAGTACATGCGGCAGAGAAAAATGATGCATCCTCTTCCAGGAGCGTACAAACTACCGAAAGTTCTGGTGTTGTGGTTGAGACAGAGACTAAGACAGAAAAAATCTGTCTGAAAAATATCAAGTGGAAGCTGAATGCAGAGGAGAGCGACGCAGAAGAATTTGACAGCAGTGAAGCATCAAACGGTTTCTGCTATGCCTATATGCCGGTACTGCCAAAGACAGATGCTGACGGCAACCAGCTCGCACTGGGCGATGGAGTAGAGCTTCCGATCATCTATGTGCTCATAGGGGAACGTGGAACAGCACTGTTGGATGATGCAATCCATTTTATAAAACAGCCTATGATTGAAGCTGGCAAAGAATCTGTAATAGACACTTATACCGAAGCGCCCAAGCTGATTGCAGAGGCAGAGAGTACAGAGAACAAGGAAATCTCTTATCAGTGGTATGTTGATAAAACCATAGATGAAAAGACAGAAAGTAAAGTAGAACTGACAGAGGAAGGTGCAACCTCCACTGAGTATCAGATTCCTACAGGGCTTTCGGCAGGCATTTATGTATATTACTGCGAAGCGACTTGCGGTGAATATACTGCGACTTCTGATAAAGTTACCTTTACAGTAGAGAAAGGTGTTGTAGAGACCACAATAAATGGGAAAACAGAAAGTTATGCAACACTTGAGGCAGCATTAGATGCAATCGCACAAGCAGGTGTTGGTGCGGGTGAAAGCTCAGGCGTCACACTGAAAATTCTGAAAAATATTAATAGTGAAATATTTAACAATAAAGAAATAAACAGTACCTTTACTATTGACTTAAATGGTTGTGAGATCGGTTATAAAAAAAGTGACAGTGATTGGCAAACAGACATTGATAAATTTGGTTTTAGCATTAAGGGTGGAACTGTTACTTTAACGGACACCAGCAAGAATAAGACTGGTTACCTGCATGGTACGCTTCAAGTAGAAGGTGGTAAGTTCTCTCTGGAGAGCGGAACCTGTGAAAGCTTAAATGTTTCTGCTGGTACTGCTACATTGTTCGATGGCTCTTGTAAGACAGTAGAGGTTAATGCCGGAGCAGTGCTTAAAGTAACGGGCGAGGTCAAAATAACCACATTGAAAGCGCTGCATGAGGTGGAGAAAAGGGCAGAAATAACGCTGTCTGGCGGTCAATTTGAGTTGATTGCGGTAGAGATATCAGACGTAAATGGTGAAGCAACTATTGCAGGAGCGCTATCTGCTGAAACAAAAAAGCTTGCCATCGAGGATATGCTGGCATCAGATTATGCTTTTTATAATAGCAAGGATGAATTACAGGAGATAGAGAGAATTACAACAACGGTTAAGGATCTCACTGTGCGCTCATCAGCAGTTGATGAGAAGAATGCCACTGTAAGAATTGATGTAACAAAGAAAAATGGTGATGTTGATTCTACCTACTATGCGTCATGGAAGCAAGCGATAGATTATCTGAGCGATGAGAGCCCTGTAAAAAGTGAATTTGGAAATTGGCAGTCTGTAAAGATTGTGCTGTTAAAGGATGCAACGATAAACAAAGATGTGGAGTATTGGGGGGATGGTTCGCTTTACCTGCCTGATGTTACAGTATGCTCGGAGAATGGTACGCATACACTGACGGGTGGCGGCTATACCACTGTTCTGGAGAGCTTTTATCACAATATTACACTGAAGGATATTAAGATTGAGGGCGGGTTCATGAATGTGTCTGACGGAAATCTTACATTGGAAGAGGGCGTAGAAGTAAGCGGTGCGCCTTACAAAGATGCGGTAAAGGGTCAGGCGACAATCAGATTTAGTCAGGGTGAACTAAAATTAAATAATGCGGCGGTAATTGCCACTACAGAAGGAAATGGCTTTTATGCAGTAGATTTGTATGGCGCTACGCTTCGTATGATTGGAGCGAAGACGAAGCTGGCATCGGCATATATTGCAGATAAAACAGTCATTGCGGTGATAGATGCGTTTTCGGTAAACAATGGTGTTGTTCCTGTTTTTTCGGGAACTGATGGAAAAATTCCTAGTAAGCTGAAGATTTTCTATACCGGACGAAATGCGCAGTTTGATACTGCTCTGAAGAATTATAAGGGAGAATCTGAAGTATGGTATACGATAAGTCTTCATGACGGCGCTACACTGGATGAGGACAAAAATACGAATACTGTCACATCCTTTGAGGGTAAGCTTTTTGGACTTTATAATAAAAATAATGAATCGAGCCCGGCGAATGTAATTTATGTAGGCGACAATGTTTGCTATTATTCAGATGCTAACGGTGGGCCTTATAGAGTCTCTTCGAGTAATAGATTCTTTCGTATGCCTGCTTCTGATGTATCAATTTATGCACATAAGTGGGAGGAAGACGGTAAGTGCTCAGGGTGCGGCAAAATAGATATTGAGAAAGCCTATGAAAATAAGGCGCTTACAATCGAAGGACTGGAGGGACGTACCTACGACAGCTATCCGCAGATATTGTCAAAAATCACATGGAAACCTGTGAACGGTGATGAGCAGGAGCTTACAAAACCAAACTATGGAGGAGATCATGGCACACTTGGTTTCGGCGGTGATAAACCTTCGAATAGTAACGCAGATTATACAGTGGTCTATAAAAATAATGTAGAGTCGTATTCTCTGAAACCGGGCGATGCCGGCTTTGATAAGGAAGCAGCGCCGCAGGTAACGATTACCGGCACTGGATGGAATTATATCGGCTCTCTTACCATCTACTTTACGATTGGCAAAGGCGAAATGCGTCTTGGAAATTTTGATGTATGTGGTGGTGAGAGTGGTGTTATTACCTATGATGGGCAGGAACATAAAGCATGGAATACGTACGCAGTTGAGTTTAAAACGGATGAGAGTGATAAAGGACAGTTTTCACAGTTAGGTGATGCACAGTATATTCAGACCTGCAATACGTCAGAGGCGATGGCTTGGTATGGGCAGAACTGGTCTGATCCGAACAAGGTTGAGTATAGTACGGATGACCAGAAGACCTGGATTGTCGAGAAGGAATTTGGCGCAGCAGGCGACAAAGAGAAGATGTACATGATTACCAATGCCGGAGACTACCCCTTTTATATTAAGGTGACGAATAAGAGCTGCGGCGTACTGATTTCAGAGAAGCTTACGGCGAAGATTACCCCAAGAGATTTAACTTCAAAAGAGATTACATTTGATAAATCCGAAAATGTTATCACCTATTACACCGGTAAGCCGGTTATCCCGACAGCCTGGGATGATAAGCTTATGGATACAGGGCTTGAGGATGAAGAAGGAAATAATTATACGCTTATAAGAGATAAGGACTTTATCATAACTGCTGAGAATAATACGAACAAATCGACAACTGGTATTTTAAATAGTAACCTCGCAAAGGCTACGATTACCGGTACGGGCAATTACCAGGGCGAGTTGTATGCAGAATTCCAGATTAAGTCTGCCTTTACACTGAAGCAGACGACGCTGTCTACAGAGAAATGGTATAGGGAGGATCCTTACTATTGGAAAAATGGTGGTGTCCCGGTAGGCTTTTCTGAAAATAATGTTAACGGAAGTAATCTTCAGCTGCCATCGCGTAGTATGTGGCAGATTGTATGTAGAGACTACAAGGACGATGCCGCAGGTTTAAGTGGAGATGTAGAGTTTTACACAAGCCTTGAGGACGCGATTGCAGGCAAGAATCCGGGTTATACCTTTAAGGAAGAAGGCTCACATACGGTAACACTCTGGGGTAAAGACCCGGTAACAGGCTATATTTCTGAGCCAGTGGATGTAACCCTTAAGATTGACACGACTGCACCGACATGGGAGGATGAAAATGGCAATACAGAGGGCTTTGGCATCCAGATTCAGGAAAACTGGTGGAGAAAGCTCTTAAATACGGTCAGCTTCGGACATCTTTATAATAATCATACGCTGGAGATTAAGATTAAGGCGAATGATAAAGTCAGTGGCATGATGCAGGGAGAGGGAGCAAGATACTACTGTTATATTCAGGAAATTGACGATACTGCCGCAGGTGGTGAGGTAGCGGTAAAGACGAAGGCTGAATTAGATGGCATGCAGAAAGGAGGATTTGATGTAACGGCGAGCTTTATATTTGTCAGCAGTGGAAATGGAAATGTAGGCACGGTACCTGCCAACTCAAACGCATTAAAAAATGATGGCAATTATATTGTCTATGCCTATGCTGTTGATAATGCGGGAAATAAGAGTGATTATATCTGCACCGAGGGTATCGTGGTGGATACAAAAGAGCCCACTGTAACGATTAGCACGGAAGCCAGCAAGATAAGAGATACAGAGGCAGCTATTTCCGTTGAGCTGGATGAGGATGCAACGCTGTTATACTTCTATGTGGATGAAAGCAGGAAGAATTTAACGAATGCGGAGGGCACTGGTTATGACAATTTGACGCAGGAAATATCGAACTATGTTAAGCCAAATTCTGAGCCAGCAGACAGACCAACTGTCGGACCACTTGCCCAGAAGAAAGAAAATGGAAAATGGGAACCGCCTTTTGCAGAGAGTGGAGACCGGGTAACAATCGCTAAAATAAGTGGTGTAGCGGTAACTGCGCCAGCATATAAGATAGAAGCGAAAAAAGGCACAACAGAGATTCAGATAACAGGATTGCAGCCAAGTGAGAGGTTCCAGATATGGATTGCAGCCATTGATAAGGCAGGTAATTTCTCAGGATATAGCATTACCCCACTTAATACAACAAAGGCGATGCCAAGAGTTACCACGCTTCCGGTAGTAAGTGGTACATATGGTGATACGACGAAGGATTTAGAGATAACACAAGAGGGTGTTGCGAAATATGATGGAGATATCATTACTGGTACGTGGTCTGTGAGTGCAAAGGCAGACGATACGCATAT
Organism: Agathobacter sp.; assembly: GCA_963596435.1. GTDB lineage: Bacteria > Bacillota > Clostridia > Lachnospirales > Lachnospiraceae > COE1. Next base: position 7,472 of record CAVBMG010000083.1, on the reverse strand, counting down.
TTGGGAAGTAAATGATACTGAAAAATGTCAGGTGACCTTTACACCGGATGCAACAAAATATAACGATACGTATGAATCCACAGTTGTGGACGTCACGCCAATGATTGCACCGTACCAGATTATCATTAAAGTTGCAGATATGTACAAAACTTATGGTGAGCCTTGTCCGGGAATTGATGACCTTGACTTTGCGATAGATGAAAGCACGCCATTGGTGGCTGGTGATACCAGGGATACGATTAAACAGAATCTGGTCATTGAACTACCTGAAAGTGCAAAAAAACAAGATGCTAACGCTGGGAACTACAGACTTGGTTTTAAACTGAATAATAAGAATTATGATGTTACAAAGTGGAATTGTTATGCAAAACTGACAGATTCAGATACGGTAGACTATTGCCAGCTTGTTATTGCAAAGGCTGCGGGCAAGATTAACACATTGCCAGAATTTCAGTCTACACAGAATGTTCAGTACCAATATGCAGGAGAGTTTGCAACATTCAACCTTGGCGTAGAGGCGGGGCATAAAGAGTCGGTACTTCAATATGAGATAACGGATGCCAGGAAAGCAAATGGTGATACAATAACCGATGTAGCGGAGATTGCAAATAAGCTTCTTTCTGTTTCGGCGGATGGTAAGGTGACACTTAAGGGCGCAGGAAGTGCGAAGATTATGATTTCGCTTCCTGAATCTACGAATTATACGGCAGCAACACCAATGACTGTAGAAGTCAATATTAAAAAGGCTGACGTTACCATACCACAATTTACAAGTACCTTCATTTATTCAAACAGGGATGTTCTTGATTATGATATGATTTCCAGAAATGGACTGAATGCAGCGCGGCTTGGCACAGTTACCTATGGTGATGGCAGCGACGATAACAGAGTCATTATAGGTGGAATGACGATCAAGATAAATGGAACGGTGGTAGATAAAGATAAGGCAATGGAAGAATTTTTCGATAATCTTCCGTATCTTGTAAATGAGAAAGAAATTTTCTGTGTTATTAAAAAATTTGAAACTTATGAATCTAAGACAGCGACAGTTACCATCCCGGTAACGACAGAAAACTGTACCATCAATGGTGGCGCAGGAATTGTCTTTAACCTTCAAAAAGTAGACAAATTGACGGTACAGCCAAAGGCAGAAGTGAAAGCGGCACGTGCATTAATCTATGGCGAAGCGCTTTCAAAGATCGGCTTTCAGAAGGTATCCTTTGTAGATACGGCTGATGGCAGTATAACCGTACCTGGAATGCTTGAATGGGAGACTCCGGATGCTGTGCTGGCAGTAGGCACGCATCAGGTAAAATACATTTTCAAGCCTAAGGAGAATATGTACTACAAGCAGTATGAAGGCACTGCTACTGTTATGGTAAATAAGGCAAAGGCGAAGCTTACCAAGGCGCCTGTACCGGATACGTGCATTTATAATCCTGCTGAGGTATTCAGCGAAGATATTTTAAATGATAAGGCAAAGGAGCAGGGATTTGTAGCAGGTGCAGATGGCAGCCAGATATCTGGAACATGGCATTTTACAGACTCTGCGGTTACAACGAAGCCTCTACAGGTGGGAAGTGGCTCCTATGAGATTTACTTTACACCGGAAGCGGCATACGAAGCCAATTATGACTGTAGTGCTGTAAGGACAACCGTTACCATAACGGTAAAGAAAGCGATACCGTATATCAGCACACAGCCTGCAAATACCTATACGCATGGTGATTACCTGTACAATCAGACGCCGACAGGTGTGGCAATTCATGGAAATGGCATGGGAAGTGCAGGCACTGGCACAGGAGCAAATGAAACGGTAGCAGGAACCTTTACATGGAAGATACCTTCGGCACAGATTATCTATCTTGGAAATAAGACATTTGATTATATCTTTATGCCAAAGGATACTGCCTCCTATGAAACAGTGACCGGCAGTGTGACAGTAACAGTTGATAAAGCAGCAAATGCACCGTTTATGCCGGGCAGCGAAATAGATGTGCCACATTCCTGCGAAACGGTTGGCAGTGTGAAGCTGCCACAGGGCTGGAAATGGGATGATGTAGATGCGGTGAAAGAGCTAATAGAAGATGATGATGGTTATAAGGCAGTTCCTGCAACGGCAATATATGACGGGGCAGATAAGGGCAGCTATGTAAAAGAAGAAGTCGTGATTCGGATTACCCGTGCAAGCTGCGAGCATGCAAAGACGGAAGCAAGAAATGCAATCAAGGCAACCTGTATGACAGAAGGAACTACAGGCGAGATCTGGTGTCTGGTATGCAATAAGAGGTTAGACAATGGCATTACAACACCAAAGGATGCCACAAACCACACAGCTCCTGTAAGCAAGGAGATAAGACCTGCGACAACTGCGCAGGAGGGATTGATGTCTTATGCGTGCAGCGATTGCGGTTACTATGAGGAAAAAACCATTGCAAAGCTCACAACTGGAGGTGATTCTTCGGGCTCCAATAGCAACAGCAGTTTTGAAAGTAGTTCAGAAAGTGGCTCTGAAGGCAGCTCCAATAGCAGCTCCGGCTCTTCTTCACCGGTAATAAAACCCGCGCCAAAGTCAACTCTGACACCAGCGCCAGAGATACCAGCGATTGAACCAGTACTGACACCTGCACCAGTGCAGACACCAGAGCCATCAGTACAGCCATCCGATAATATGAAAAGACCACAGACCAATACATACGCCGCAGAGAACCAGACTGTTGAAGACGAACAGGCAGAACCATATATTCGTGGTGAAGATGGTAAGGAAGGCTGGGATGTCATCAAAGCAGAGGTAGAAGCGTGCGTGGATGGTAACACAATAGTAGTCAACATGAATGGCTCAAGTGTTGTGCCGGGTGATGTATTTGATGCAATTAGAGGAAAAGACATTACAATTGAATTTGACCTTGGAAATGGAATTTCCTGGCATGTAAATGGAAAGAGCGTACAAGAGGATGAAGTTGGTGACATTGATTTTGGTGTAACGTTTGGAGAGGAAGCAGCGAATGCGATTCCTGTAGATATCGTAAATGCTCTGACTGGCGAGCGGTATTCCCTGAACCTGACACTTGCTTATGATGGGAACTTTGGATTTGATGCAATTCTGCGCGCTAACGTGGGAGCAGAGAATAAAGGACTTATAGCAAATCTCTTCTATTACAATCAGAGCACAGGTGCATTAGAATTTATCTGCGCAGATGAGATTGATGAGGATGGTTATACGGAGCTTATTTTCACTCATGCATCGGACTATACGATTGTACTTGATACAGTTTCCATGGAGGAACAGGTGACAGCAGTAGACGCTTCCGATACAGATAAGAAGATAGACAACACAGATACGATACCTGCCAAAGAAGATACAGCAGCTTCAGGCACGAATAGTCGGACAGCACTTATCTGGCTTATTATATTTGCAGGCATAGCAATAGTGGCAGTAGGCTTCGTAGCTGTAAGGACAAGCAGGAAAGAAAAATAAAAAGAGTATTGTTGAAGCATGACATAAAAGAGCAATCGAGATTACCCCGATTGCTCTTTTCACGTTAATCAGCATCAAATACTTCTTTTTTAAAGGCGCCTTGTTGTTTGGCAATGATGGTAGTACATACTGCATCACCAGTGATATTGACTGCAGTTCTGAGCATGTCGAGAATACGGTCAATTCCCATGATGAGGGCAATACCTTCGGTAGGAAGTCCGACAGAGGTCAGAACCATGGAGAGTGTGACCAGACCAACGCTTGGGACACCAGCGGTTCCGATAGATGCTACAGTTGCAGTAGCAACAACGGTTGCAAGAGCAGTCGGAGTCAGTTCAATGCCATAAGCCTGCGCAATGAAGATAACTGCGACACCCTGCATGATAGAAGTACCGTCCATATTGATGGTAGCGCCAAGTGGAATGGTAAAAGAAGAAATTCGCTTGGAGACACCGACCTTTTTATAGAGTGTGTCAATGGACAGAGGAATGGTTGCATTACTGGTTGAGGTAGAGAATGCAAAGGTCATGACCGGGAAGAATTTCTTAATAAATTTAAACGGATTCAACCTGGTGAAAATAAATAACAATACCTGATAAACAACGAAGCATTGCAGGGCGAGGGCAAGGATAACGCTGCCCATATATTTGAGCATCGGTACAAAGGCATCAAATCCAATTCCAGCAAAGGTCTTGGCAATCAGACAAAATACGCCTACAGGGGCAGCCTTCATAACTGCTGTTGTCATTTCCATCATAATGTCATTGAACTGACTGAAGAAATTAGCTACAGTAGAGACTCTGGTTCCCATGGATGCCAGCAGAATACCGGTAAACAGAGCAAATACAATAACAGGAAGCATATCACCATTTGCCAGAGAATTAAATATATTCTTTGGAATGATATTTAACAGGGTATCTGCAAAATTAATAGTTGTAGTTTCTACGGCAGGAGAGGTATCGGATACGGTTTCGTGCATGCCTGCTCCAGGATTAATGAAGGATGCTACGGAGAGTGCCAGGCATACAGCCAGTGCTGTAGTAAAAAGATAAAAAATAATGGTTTTTACACCTACGGTTCCCAGTGTTTTCGTATCGCCAATTGCCATGGCACCACATACCAGAGAGCAGAATACGAGAGGAACGACCAGCATTTGCATCAGACGGATGAAACCGTTGCCCAGTACATAGAGAATACTGTTTATGAGAATGGTATCACGCAGATAACCTGCCGGAACAAAATAATGAACCAGAGTGCCAAATACAGCACCTGTAAGCAGGGCAATGAATATGACAGTAGAAAGTCCGAGTTTCTTTTTAGTCTTGTTATCGCTCATTATTCCAATCCTCCTGTCTCCTGCATGTAGGCTTCTAATGTATGTCTCCAGTCCTGAGGTTCAGGCAGCCCTGTAATACGCAGCATCATGTTGTCCAGGACAGAATATTTCTGTGGTGCATCGGCAGCTACGTTGATAGTGAGGGCGTCTTCCTTGTGGGCAAGTCTGAGTATTTCCTGTGCATACTCCAGACGGGTACATCCGCCGCCACTGCATACTGCGTGATAGATACCGAAATGATCTTCATCAATAAATATTTTTACAATTTTGGCAAGTTCTGATGCGGAAGTGGGTACAGCCTGTGCATTGTCTTTTAATGTTAAAGTCTTTATGGAATCATTGTTTGCAGCTTCCAGCACTTCATTCAGGAAGTCTTTTCCAATGCCATAGATCCAGGAACTGCGGATAATGGCATAACGGGTCATAAGCTGTGTTACGTATTTCTCGCCGGCATACTTGGATTTGGCGAAGATACCTTTGGGATTGACATCATCGAATTCATTGTAAGGTACATCAGACATGTCAGAAAAGACATCATCTGTAGATATCTGAATCAGCTTTGCCTGAATTGCTTCCGCAGCCTGCGCAAGATTTCTCACACCAACCGCATTAACGCTGTAAGCCTTGTCTGAATCCAGTCTGCCATCGGCAGAGTAGGCGTTATAGCCCGCACAGTTGATAATGACATCCGGGCGGTTGCGGCTTGTGAACGTAAACACCTGTGCCTCGTTGGTAATGTCTACTTCATCTTTATCTGTTTCATATAATTCATAGGATTTCATATCCAGCAGATTGATCAGTGCCTGTCCCATATGACCCAGGGAACCTACGATCCATATTCTTTTCATTGAGTGTTCTCCTTCTACTAATAAAACTGTTTATAATTATGTATATTATATAAATAATTCATACACTTGACAATATTTAAAAATCCATTGCATACCAGGAAATGATACTGCTACAATAGATGAAGATACAACAGAATGGAGTGATAATATGCTGATTAGAACAGCTAAGATAGAGGATCTGCAACAGATCGCAGAGGTAGAGGCAGCCTGCTTTCCACCAGCGGAGGCGGCAACAGAGGAAGAGTTTGCACAGAGACTGGAATATTATAAGGAACATTTCTGGTTGATGTTTGACGCAGACAGACTCATAGCCTTTGTAGATGGCATGGTAACAGACCAGAAGGATCTGACAGATGAGATGTATGAAAAGGCATCCATGCATGATGAGAAGGGCAGTTGGCAGATGATATTTGGTGTGAATACGATTCCTTCCTATCGTAGAAAAGGCTATGCAGGTGAACTGATCCAGAGAGCCATTGAAGATGCAAAAGCGCAGGGAAGAAAAGGGCTGGTCTTAACCTGCAAGGATAAGCTGATTCCTTATTATTCAAAATTTGGATTTAAACTTGAGGGTGTTTCAGAATCCGTTCACGGCAATGTGGTGTGGAATCAGATGAGACTGACTTTTCCGACATAGTCGTATTTTTGACATTTCAGAGAAACCATGGCACAATGAAGAAAGAGAATGTTTTGAACAGAAAGGAATTATCATGATACAGGAAAAATGTCCTTATGTAGAGAAATGTGGAGCCTGTCATATGGGACAGACCACATATGAAGAAGAGCTGGCAGCCAAGAAAGAGCTGGTAGAAAGTCATATTGGAAAATATTGCAAAAATATTCATGACGTTGCAGGAATGTATTATCCTTTTCATTATAGAAATAAAGTCCATGCAGTGTTTGGAAGATTGAAGGATGAAGTTATTGCCGGAACATACAGCGAAGGAACCCATACGATCGTGCCTATTGATAACTGTCTGATAGAGGATGCCCAGGCATCAGCCATCATTAAGACAGTGACAGAGCTGGTAAAGTCTTTTAAAATCTGGATTTATAATGAAGATACAGGACGAGGCGTCCTGCGTCATGTTCTGGTTCGTAAGGGAATGTCCACGAAGCAGATCATGGTAGTGCTGGTCACTGCCTGTCCAGAGTTCCCGCATAAGAATAATTTTGTGGCAGAATTGAGAAAAAGGCATCCTGAGATCACAACGATTGTCCAGAATATCAATGAAGCCAATACAACAATGGTGTTGGGAGAACGCAATAAACCGCTGTATGGAGAAGGATATATTGAAGATGTTCTGTGTGGACTGCGTTTTCGCATTTCACCCAATTCTTTCTATCAGGTAAATTCTGCCCAGACACAGGTGCTGTATAAGAAGGCAATCCAGGCAGCAGGCTTAACGGGTAAAGAGACAGTAGTAGATGCGTACTGTGGTATTGGAACGATTGGTATGGCAATGGCATCCAAGGCTGGTAAGGTACTTGGCATTGAACTGAATCGCGATGCGGTAAAAGACGCCAAAGCCAATGCAAAACGCAATAATCTCAATAATATTCATTTCGTTGCAGCAGATGCTACAGAATATCTGACCTCTATGGCGCAAGAAGGTGCTAAGGCAGACGTGGTCGTTATGGACCCGCCAAGAAGCGGCAGTACGGAAGAATTCATTCAGGCTGTGGCGCAGCTTGCTCCAGAGCGAGTAGTCTATGTATCCTGTAACCCGGAGACACTGGGACGGGATCTGGAGAGCTTCAAGAAAGCGAAGTATCGCGCTGTGGAAGCCTGGCCGGTGGATATGTTTGG